>NZ_JADEWU010000035.1:0-53365 GCF_015207485.1 Planktothrix mougeotii LEGE 06226 | reverse complement strand
CTGTCATAACTTTTGTTGGTTAACCCAAAGATAGCTTAAGAAACCCGGTTTCTGTCATAACTTTTGTTGGTTAACCCAAAGATAGCTTAAGAAACCCGGTTTCTGTCATAACTTTTGTTGGTTAACCGAAAGATAGCTTAAGAAACCCGGTTTCTGTCATAACTTTTGTTGGTTAACCGAAAGATAGCTTAAGAAACCCGGTTTCTGTCATAACTTTTGTTGGTTAACCGAAAGATAGCTTAAGAAACCGGGTTTCTGTCATAACTTTTGTTTCTTAACCGAAAGATAGCTTAAGAAACCCGGTTTCTGATTATTTCTTGATTCTGACCTCAGTTTAAGGAATAAAACTAAAAGGGGAGGTTGAGAAACTCAGTTTTTTGATTGTGACGAAACTTTTGGAACTGTTTTAAGTTTGCTTAGTCCTATTTTTTAGGGTACATTATAACAATTGCCAAAACTTAGGATATAGACGCTTGACGGGTACGAGTGGGGAACCTTGCCCCTAGGACTGTTAACTGTCTGTTCTCCACACCTTTCTTTTTCTCGTGTTTCCTACTATCAATATTATTTCTGAGTGAGGAGTCCAATATGACCGCCAGAGTCAACACTCAATTTTTATCTCAATCTTTTATCGCTACTGGTATTAGCCTAGCCACTTTATTCTTATTAGGACAACCCTTGAAGGCACAAACGCCTATTTCATCGGAAACGGTCAGTTCTGCGTCTTCTACGGTTGTTCCTATCCTTCCCGCTCAAAACCTCAACCCGGATGTTCCCCCCTTAGATGACCCGGGTTTATTTTTGCCCTCCTTAGAACAGCCAAGACGTCTAGTTTTGCGGTTGGGCCAACGTCGGGTTTATCTGTATCAAGGAGAACAAGTCGTTACCAGTTATCCCGTTGCTGTGGGTAAAGAAGGATGGGAAACGCCGACGGGGAATTTTAAAGTCATGCAAAAGATTGAAAATCCCGTTTGGCAAGACCCCTGGACAGGAGAAGTTCGTTCTCCAGGGCCTAATAGTGCGTTAGGATTGCGTTGGATTGGGTTCTGGACAGATGGAAAAGATGTGATTGGATTTCATGGAACCCCGACAATCAATTCAATTGGACAAGCCGCGTCTCACGGTTGTGTACGGATGCGGAATGAGGATGTTGTGGCTTTATTTGAGCAGGTGGAAGTCGGGACTCCCGTTATTGTTGAACCTTAATCTAATTTAGGTGTTATCGAGATTTTGAGGAATCAAATTGAGTTCAAACTCATCTGATTCCTTTTTTGATTGTCTCAAAAGACATCAAAGATCTGATAAGCTAAGGCGTATTAAGGTTATTTGAAAATTAATGCTCACCCAAGGGGAGGAATGATGGCGCGGAAACGTCTTTCCGATATGGTACGGCAAGAAACTGAAAAAAGTGCAACGGCTGAAGTGGAAGTTGTCGTCGATGAAAGTGGGGTTGGAGTTCAATCAACTGCCTCACCCACAGAATTTGAGGCTCAACCCGACTTATTAGAGAAAATTGTTGAGTTGAAAACAGATTTAGAAACGGCTCAAAAACAAGAACGTTCCCTTCAAGAAAAAGTTTTAAAATTACAAGCTGAATTAGATGATAAAAATCAATTTATTGACCGCATGAAAACCGAAATTCAAGAGGCAGATTTAAAAGGAAAATTACAAAAAGCGCAAGAGGCTGCGTTACAATTATCCGAGGCAAATTCTAAATTAATTGATGAATTAAAAAACCTTAAAGAAGAGAATGAATCTTTAAAACAAGCTTTACAACCGAAAGCGCAACCACCACAATCTAAAGCCATTGTCAAACCCAAGGCTCAAATCATCCCTCGTCCCTATTCTTCCCCCTCTCAACCTGTTTCTAATGATGATTTTTCCAGTAGCACTTGGTTGCTGTAGAGACTAATATAAAAGGGCGAGGAAACCTCGCCCCTACATTAGATAATAATTTTAAGGGTGAGGAAACCTCGCCCCTATGTTAGTCAATCGGTTAATTTCTAAGCGGGATTCGCTTGCAAACGTTGCTCTAATAAACGGCGAATCGATGCTTTTTCAATAAATCCCACTAACACCCCATTGCGAACAACGGGTAATTCATTTAATTGTTGTTGTTCCAAAACATTCACCACATCTAAGAGGGGTTGTTTGGCATCAACAGTTGTTGAAAATTCCACAGGTTGCATCACTTCTTGAACTTGAATTAACGGCCATTGAGAGGTGGGAATTGGTTTCAGGTCATCCCCACTAATTTGACCGACTAATTCCCCCGCTTCATTGGTGACTAAAAATTGACGGGTTGCGGTTTTTCCAATAATATAATCGTTGACAAAGGTTCGTAAAGAAAGAGTTTGAGGAACAATCGGATTTTCATCAACTAGGGCATCCTCTGCGGTAAATTGAGATAATTGATTGCGGAGGGTGGCATCTTTGGCTAAAATTCCGGCATTACTTAACAGGAACCAACCGATTAAGATTGTCCAGAAATTAATCGAACCTCCGGCAAATAGAGGTAAAAATCCTAATAAAATTGCTAACCAACCAAATCCTTGACCGACGCGACTAGCAAATACAATGCCTTTAAATTGATTACCTGTAATTTTCCAGATGAGTGCTTTGAGAATATTGCCACCATCGAGGGGTAAACCGGGAATTAAGTTAAAGATAGCTAAGGCTAAATTAACATAAGCCAAGAGATTAATTAAGGCTGTTAATGGGGCTGCTAAGGTCAAATAAGAACCCATCAAAGTTAACCCAACAAACAGGAATAAACTCACTAACGGCCCTGCAATGGCAATCCAAAAAGCCCCAGCAGGTGTTTTTGCTTCTTGGTCTAAACTGGCTAATCCACCAAACAAAAATAAGCTAATTGATTTAACGTTAATTCCTTGTTTGATGGCGACAACACTATGTCCTAATTCATGGGCTAAAACAGAAGCAAATAACAGTAACGCAGCAATTAATCCTAATAGAAATGGCAGTCCTAAACCCAATTGGGGAAATTGGGCTGCTAAACTTCCGCCATAACTTAAGGTCATTAATGCCAGAACAATAAACCAGGAAACGTTAATATAAAAAGGGATTCCGAATAAATTACCGACGCGAATAGAGCCATTCATGTTGGCTACCTCTCAACTCATCCAAAAGCTAATTTAACTTCTGGCTGTTCATAACCCTATCGTAACGAATTGTAAAAAAACTGAGCAATCCGCCCCAGGTTGTAAATACTAGACGATTGAGTACGGTTTTCCGCTTTGTCTTAGAAACCCGGTTTCTGTTCTAGTTCAGGGGATAACATCAAAATTAGAGTTAAGAAACCGGGTTTCTGTTCTAGTTCAGGGGATAACATCAAAATTAGAGTTAAGAAACCCGGTTTCTGTTCTAGTTCAGGGGATAACATCAAAATTAGAGTTAAGAAACCCGGTTTCTGCGGTTAACTTTAAACTTGATAATAAGAACGATACCACTCTACAAACCGTTGCACTCCGACTTCAATGGAAGTATTGGGTTGAAAGTTTACATCTTGAATTAAAGCATCAACATCAGCATAGGTCATGGGCACATCTCCGGGTTGAATGGGCATAAAGTTTTTAATGGCAGTTTTGCCTAATGCTGTTTCTAATACTTCAATTAAATGCAACAATTCAACGGGTTGATTATTACCAATATTATACACTTTATAGGGGGCTGTTGTCTGGGGATTTTCACCCGGTTGAGGAATTCTATCTAAGGTACGAATGACACCTTCGACAATATCATCAATATAGGTAAAATCCCGTTGCATTTTGCCATAATTAAATACATCAATGGGTTTATCTTCGAGAATAGCTTTGGTAAAAATAAACATCGCCATATCAGGACGACCCCAAGGGCCATAAACAGTAAAAAATCGTAATCCCGTTGAGGGAATATTGTATAAATGGCTATAACTATGGGCGATTAATTCATTAGCTTTTTTGGTTGCTGCATATAAACTAACGGGATAATCTACGTTATCTTCAACGGAAAAGGGAATTTTCTTATTTTCCCCATAAACGGAACTGGAAGAGGCATAAACTAAATGTTGAATTTGGGAATGGCGACATCCTTCTAAAATATTCAAAAAACCCACTAAATTACTATCGAGATAAGCATAGGGATTTTTTAAAGAATATCGTACCCCAGCTTGGGCGGCAAGATGAGCGACTCGTTGAAAATTTCCCTCTGCAAATAACTGATTCATTCCCTCTCGGTCGGCTAAATCTAGTTTTTTAAAAGTAAATCCTTCCCGATTTTTTAATAGGTCTAAACGGGCGTGTTTCAGAGAGATATCATAATAATCATTAATATTATCAATTCCGATAACAGTATCTCCTCGGTCTAATAACCGTTGACACAGATGAAATCCAATAAACCCAGCCGCACCAGTGACTAATAAATTTGCCATTTTTTTATAAACTCCAGTAGTGGATATAAGAGGGTATTAAATTAGGGTTAAGAACAGATTTGACATCCATCAAAACACCTTGATTTCCTAAACATCCTAATAGTTGTTCTAAAGGAAGGTCAAGGTACGTTTGATGGGGAACCGCGAGAATCATTGCATCTAGGTTCAATAAATCTGACCACTGTACTAATGTCATAGCATATTCTTGTTGAGTGGCAACAGGGTCAGCGAAGGGGTCATGAATTAACGGTTGAATTCCAAATTGATTCAGTTCCGCTACAATATCAGGAACACGGCTATTGCGTAAATCAGGTACGTTTTCTTTAAAGGTTAATCCTAAAATTCCGACTTTTGCATTAGGAATGGAACAATTGGCTTGAATTAACAGTTTAACCAAGCGTTGAGCTAAATAAGTCCCCATGCTATCATTAATCCGTCTTCCTGCTAAAATAACTTGGGGATGATAGCCCATTTCTTCTGCTTTTGCTGTTAAATAATAAGGGTCAACGCCAATACAATGACCGCCTACTAATCCAGGGGTAAAAGGTAAAAAATTCCATTTGGTTTTAGCTGCATTTAATACATCTTGGGTACGGATATTTAAGTGATCAAAAATGATAGCCAATTCATTCATTAAAGCAATATTTAAGTCCCGTTGAATATTTTCTATTACTTTCGCTGATTCTGCGACTTTAATTGAAGGTGCACGATAAACCCCGGCTTGAATAATTTTGCTATAAACTTCAGCAATACTATTTAAGGTGGGTTCATCTTCTCCCGAAACCACTTTCACAATTTTTTCTAAGGTATGGGATTTATCCCCAGGATTAATTCGTTCTGGAGAATAGCCTAATTTAAAATCAATATTTTGTTTTAAACCGGAAGTTTCTGATAATATTTTACCACAAATCTCTTCTGTCACCCCTGGATAAACCGTTGATTCATAAACAATAATATCTCCGGGTTTAATCACTTTTCCTAAGAGTTCTGAGGCTTTAATTAAGGGTGTTAAATTAGGTTGATTATTCTTATCAACGGGGGTGGGAACTGCTACAATATAAAAGTTACAGTCTTTTAAATCCTGAAGAGATGCTGTAAAGTTTAAAGGTGAATTTTTTAACCTTTCATTGTCAATTTCTCCGGTAATATCAATCCCTTGTTTTAAAGCTTCTACTCGTTCTAGTTTAATATCAAATCCAACGGTTTCGGGGAAAACTTCAGCAAAGGCAATAGCAACGGGTAAACCGACATATCCTAAACCAAGAACAGCAATGCGATAGGAATGAGAATACATTATTATTTTAAAGATAAAAGATTAGGGGATTATGATATTGAATAAGAAGTAATCACGTCACCCGCCGTCTTAAAAGTATACCCTAATTGTTGTAACCAATATAGTAAACGATTTAGGGTTTTTAAGGCTGAACCTTGTTGACGAGTATACCATAATTTTGCTCCCCAGGGAATTGATAAATCTTCGACAGAATAGGCAGGAATAAAATCAAAGGGGTGCATATAAACTTGAACAATAGGCGGAAGGGGAGAAACAGAGGATAACAGTTGAATTAAGGATAATTGAAATAAATCAATCCATAATAACCCCATTGGTAAGGGAATTAAGGGTAAACTATTAACGGGGATTTCCCAAATATTATCTTGTAAATAGGGTTCAATGGGAACATTTTGATTATTAAACCGAGAGGGCATTTTTCCGGCAAATACGGAGGAATCATATTCATAATTAGTTTGTTTTAAATAGTGATATAATCCTTGAGGAATTCGAGCTTGGGGCGCACGAAACCCTCTAATTTTTTGACCTGTATAATCTTCTAAAATCGCTTTTGATTTCGTTAATTCTTCGATAATTTCATCCTTTGATAATTCAGGCATTTTTCGATGGGTAAAGCCATGAGAACCGATTTCAAAGCCTTTTTGAATCGAAATATTAATTTCTTGTTGAATATAGGGAACAATTTCTCCATTAATAAATAAGGTCGCCGGACATTGATATTGATTTAAAATCTCAAAAATCTGGGGTAAACCTACTTTAACTCCTCGAATTGTTTCAGCAGAAGCGGGAAGTCTACCCCCCCAGTCCGTTTCAACATCAATAGAAATAATCGCTGTTTTAGATAAGTTTTGATTCATGATTTTATTCTCTTAACTCTTTAAGGGCGGGAGAACCCCGCCCCTACGGGATCTTGGGTGGGAGAACCCCACCCCTACGGGATCTTGGGTGGGAGAACCCCGCCCCTACATTATTGTTTCATTTCTCGACGAATTGCTGATAATTGATCCGCTAATATTCCATAGAAAAAGATGATGATTCCTGATAATAATATAATCACATCTCGATCTGCTAGGTTGTCTTCTAATATAATTCCTGAAATGGAACTAATTAAACCTGCAACAATTAAAAATAAACTGACGGGTAAAAACACTCTTAAAGGGGCAAATAACACCACAATTCTAATAATTAACAAAATGGTATTTAACCCATCTCTAACAATTTTGACTGAACTCGGACGACCGACTCTTGGATTAATAATAATCGGAACCCACTGAATTAACCAACCATTATTAATTAAGGCAATGGTTGTAGTGGTACTAAAGGAAAATCCATCGGGGGCAAGGTGCATACAATCAAAAATTGCCTCTCGTCTCATGACTCTTAACCCCGAATTTAAGTCAGGAATCTTCCATCCTGTCACCCAATTTGCCACCCATTTTAAGATTAATTTTCCGGGTTTTCTGATAAATGGAACTGGAGAATTATAACGAGTTCCTATCGCAACATCTGCCTCTCCTAACGCTATTAATAAACTGGCTAATTGTTCCGCATCGTGTTGACCATCGGCATCTGCAATGGCAATTAATCCATATTTGGCTTTACGAATTCCTGTTTTTAAAGCCGCACCATAACCGCGATTTCTTCCCTGACGAATCACTTTTGCTCCCGCTTGCTTTGCCTTTTCTGCTGTTGAATCCGTTGAACAATCATCAACCACTAAAACCTCAAATTCGCCCCCAGTCGGTTTCAATAACTCTATCATTCCCGTCACAACCGTTGCAATTGCGGCTTCTTCATTAAAGGCAGGAATGACTAAAGACAGTCCTTTTCCTTCCGCTAAGGTTGTTTGAATTGCTGTTGTTAACTCTCCATCCACCACTTGATACATATTGTTTATCTGCTGAATTTCTCAACCTATTGTATTATCTGAAAGGATCAGACTCGGATTTCGGGTCAATTATATCTGATTTTGGATCGATTTTTAGATGCTAGTATCCCGCCTCCAGAAGTTTTTAACCGCCCCAGAAGATCATCGATTTAGTCCTCGAATGATCTTTTGGTTGACCTTGAGTCTGGTTTTCTCCATTAGTTTTGCCATTCCGCCTCTACAAAAAGCCTTCAGTGGAGAATATTTAATCATGGATGACGCCCGACAACATCTATTTTGGATGCAACGGTTTGTTGACCCTGATTTATTTCCTAACGATTTAATTGCTGATTTTTATCAATCCATTACGCCTTCGGGTGTAAGTGGATTCTATCATTTAATGGCGAATTTAGGGGTTAATCCGCTACTTTTAAATAAAATTTTACCTTTATTTTTAGGATTATTAACCACTATTTTTTGTTTTGGGATTTGTATTGAACTTTTACCTGTCCCAACGGTTGGTTTTATTGGGTCTTTACTGCTGAATCAAAATCTTTGGTTACACGGTGAATTAACAACGGCCGTTAGTAGTGGTTTTGCTTATCCGGCGTTTCTATCTTTTCTCTATTTTCTATTACGTCGATCTCCTCTGGGTGTGGGAATTTGTATGGCAATTATGGGGAATATTTATGGCCCCTTAATGTTAGTTGCTTCTGGGGTTTTAATTCTGCGGTTAATTCAGTGGGACAAAGGCAAATTGCAACTTTCTAATCATCGTCAAGATTATATCATTTCGGCTGTCGGTTTAGGGGTTGCAACGTTAGTGATTATCCCTTATTTTTTCTCCACTTCTGAATATGGCCCTACCATTTCTGCCCAAGAAGCGAAAACGATGCCCGAATTTTTAGATAAGGGAAGAACAGGATTTTTTTATGGCAATAGTGGGTTAAATTTCTGGTTTAAAAATAGTCGCAGTGGGATGAAAATTTCGTTGAATCCACCTTTAGTTATATTAGGATTTTTCTTACCAATTTTCTTCCGATTTCCCCGTCAGTTTCCGTTGGTAGAAAAAATCAGTTCTAAAATTAATATCCTGTTGTACTTAATCTTAACATCTTTAGGGTTATTTGCGATCGCCCATCTCTTATTATTTAAGTTATTTCTTCCCAGCCGCTACACCAGTCATAGTTTTCGCATCATTTTAGCAGTTTCAACAGCCATCGTTTTAATTGTTGTCTTAGATGGAATATTTCAAGCTTCCCTTAAACAAATTATTGCTTTAGCATCAACGTTTGTATTTAGTTTTGTGTTAATTTTTTATCCGTTTTTTATCTGGGGAAAAGCCTTTCCCAGAACTGCTTATACCATTGGAACAGATCCGGCTGTTTACCAATTATTAAAACAGCAACCGAAGGATACTTTAACGGCTTCTTTGTCCTTAGAAGCAGATAATTTACCCATTTTTTCTCAACGTCCAGTTTTAGTTTCCTGGGAACACGCTTTACCGTATCAACAGGGCTATTATCGTCAAATTAAACCTAGAGTTTTAGATTTAATTTCTGCCCAATATAGCCCCAATTTAGACACCGTTAAACAGTTTATTCAGAAGTATGACGTTGATTATTTTCTGATTGATCAAAAAGCGTTTACTCCTGAATATATGACCGAGAATGTTTGGTTTAAACAATGGCCGGATCAAGGAAAACAAGCCTTAAGCCAACTTCAAGGAAAACAGAAACCGATCCTGTTACAATCTTGGAATCGTTGTACTATCTATCAAAATCAACTCTATCGTCTGGTAAAAGCAGATTGTCTCATCCAATAACCCGTAGGGTGCGTAAGCGCAGCGCACGCACCACCGGACATTTTATTATCGCAGTTTTTAGTCAGGTAAGGTACAACCACAAAGACACTAAGACACGAAGAAAGAAGGGGGGGGATTCAAGATTTATAGGGGTTTTTGTTACACTCACTAGCTAACAATAGGCTAATTTAGGGAGGTCAATCATGTTAAAAAAAGGTTTAATTAATCTCGGAATTTTACCGATTTTTTTGTTTAATAATTTTACCTTAATTTCCCTCAAAAATCAACCTCCGAGCCCTGTTGAAAGTTATAAACCTGATCCAGCAACATTATTTAACCAAGGAAAACAATATTATCACCAAGGACAATATACTCAAGCTGCTGATATTTTACAACAAGCTATTTTAGGGTTTTCTCAACAAGGAGATATTGTTAATCAAGCGATCGCATTAAGTAATCTATCTTTAGTTTTACAACAGTTAGGACAATGGGAACAAGCCGAAAAAGTTCTACAGGAAAGTTTAGGGTTAATTCAAGATTTATCCTTTCCTAAACAGCCTTTAATTCTAGCTCAAATTTTAGAGATTCAAGGTCAATTAGAATTCACAAAAGGACAACCAGAACAAGCTATTAAAACTTGGAAACAAGCGTTTAAACTTTATTCACAAACGGGAAATTGGTTAGGAGAAATTACTAACCAAATAAACCAAGCAACGGCTTTACAAACTTTGGGACTCTATCGTCAATCTTTAAAAACATTAACAGAAGTTAATGAAACCCTGAAATCTCAACCGAATTCTTTAATTAAAGTAACGGCTTTATTGAGTTTAGGAAATGCCTTAAAAAAAGTGGGAGATTTAAAAACGGCTCAAGCTGTTTTGCAACACAGTTTAGAGTTAGCTAAAACTGCTAATTATTCTCAAGTTTTAAGCCGAATTTATTTAAGTTTAGCCAATCTTAATCGCGCTCAAAATAATTCTGATCTCGCTTTAGAAAATTATCAAAATGCAGTAAAAACAGCCTCAAATGGTTTAGAAAGACTGCAAGGTTTGATTAATCAATATAGTTTACTGATTGATTTAAAACAATACAAAGAAGCAGAAACTCTATCGCAGGAAATTCAAGATTCTATTTCTCAAATTCCGGTGAGTCGGAGTTTAGTTTATGCTATGGTTAATTTTACCAATTCTTTAATCAAGTTAAATTCAACTTCTAACGATTCTAAAATTATTGATTTATTAAAGACTGCAATTCAATCTTCTAAAACCTTAAAAGATCTCCGTTCTGAATCTTACGCTTTAGGGAGTTTAGGGAAATTTTATGAACAAAATCAACAACCCTTAGAAGCTCAGAAATTAACCGAACAAGCTCTATTAATTGCTCAATCCATTAATGCTTCTGATATTGCTTATCAATGGCAATGGCAACTGGGAAGACTCCTGAAACAACAAAATCAGAAACAAGAAGCCATCGCCGCTTATACTGAAGCGGTTAATACTTTAAAATTTCTCAGAAAAGACTTAGTTGCGATTAACCAAGATGTGCAATTTTCTTTCCGAGAAAGTGTAGAACCTGTTTATCGAGAATTAGTCGATTTAATTTTACAATCTCCGACTCCCGATAACCTAAAAACCGCCCGTGAACTGATAGAATCCTTACAACTTGCTGAACTCGATAACTTTTTCCAAGAAGCGTGTTTAGATCAAGAAATTAAACCTCAAGAAATTGATCAAATTGATCCCAATGCAGCCATCATTTATCCGATTATTTTAGCCAATCGTTTAGAAGTTATTCTCTCAATTCCGGGTCAAGATTTACGTCACTATTCTACCGAAATTTCTCAACAACAGGTTGAAAATACAATTCGTCAATTACGACTGTCTTTTCAACCGATATTTTCGACAAAAGAACGGTTAGAATTATCGCAAACCGTGTACAATTGGCTCATCCGTCCAGCAGAATCTGATCTCAAAAATAGCTCGATTAAAACCTTAGTCTTTGTCTTAGATGGTTCTCTGCGAAATGTGCCAATGGCTGCCCTTTATGATGGCAAAAATTATCTAGTTCAAAATTATAATTTAGCTCTAACTCCAGGTTTACAACTCCTGGCTTCTCAATCTTTAAAACGAAATCAACTTAAAGCCTTAACCGTTGGGTTAAGTGAAGCTCGTCAAGGGTTTTCGGCTTTACCTGCCGTTGCGTCTGAACTTGAAAAAATTGAAGCAGAAGTTCCGACAAAAGTTTTATTAAATCAACAATTTACTCGTGAGGCTGTTCAACAACAAATTCAAGAAACCGCCTTTCCCATTGTTCATTTAGCGACTCATGGACAATTTAGTTCTAAAGCGGAAGATACCTTTTTATTAACCTGGGATAGTCGGATTAATGTTAAGGATTTAGATGATTTTCTCAGCCGTCGCCAACGGGGAGAACAAAATCCGGTAGAATTATTAGTCTTAAGTGCTTGTGAAACCGCAACGGGAGATCAACGGGCTGCTTTGGGATTAGCGGGTGTAGCGGTGCGTTCTGGGGCACGGAGTACCTTAGCGACGTTATGGCAAGTTAACGATATCTCCACCGCCTCCTTGATGGCAGAATTTTATCAAGAATTAACTCAGCAACAAATCAGTAAAGCCGAAGCCTTGCGTCAAGCCCAGTTAAAGCTGTTACAACAGGCTAAATATCAAGATCCCTATTATTGGGCGCCCTTCGTTTTGGTGGGAAATTGGCAATAGATTTGTAACTCTGAAGATAGGTTAATAAAATTAAAGTATTAGTGCATCATCCAAGACCCGTGATCTAACAGGAGTCCTCTTGACTCTAGTTCAATTCTTTCTGAGTATTCTTTGGAGACCCATACTTTTATGTTTCACAACCGTTTGCACCAGCACTGGATTAGCCTATCTCTCCTGACCCTTGTGGGGGGCGCTTTTGTTCCGCAACTGTCCGTTATGGCTCAACCAAACCCTTCAGAGGGAATCCAAATTAGTATGGCCTTTGAACCCCCACCAGGGGAAGGAATGCCCGCTCGCACCGCCGGAGGAGGGTCTCGCGGTCAAACTCTGGCTGCGATTCAAACCACACCCCCCTTAATGGCCTTAGTTCCAGCGTTTTATTCTCAAACCAATGGTCAAGAAACGGATATCAAAGGATTGACGCTGGCGGCTACCCCGACATTCTTTTTCTATGTTCCTGCAATTCCGGCAAAAGAAGCCGCTTTTAGCTTAAAAGATGAAAATAACAACGATATTTACCAAACTCGTTTAACGCTTCCCAATCAACCCGGTATCGTCAGTATTGCTTTACCAAAAGATACTCCTCCGTTAAAAATTGGTCAAACCTATCGTTGGTCATTTGGGGTGATTTACAACGATGAAAACACGCAGGAGCCTAAAGTTGTGTTTGTGAGCGGGGAAGTCACCAGAACAGAACCCGATGCCATGTTAAAAGCTAAACTACAACAAGCTAAAGCCCTAGAACAAGCTAAAATTTATGCTGAAAATGGAATTTGGTTTGAAAGTTTAGCCACCTTAGCCCAACTGCGTCAAAATCAACCGATGGATGAAACATTAACCAAGCAATGGAATGAACTGTTACAATCCGTTGGTTTAGAATCCATTGCGAATCAACCGTTTGTGAATGCCCTTGAGAACTAATTAAGGTTAAACTCAAATGAAGTATGGAGTTATGAAACAAAAACAAACGGTCTTCAGACTTCATACTTTCAGATGGAAACCTTCTGGGCAATGGCTGAAGTTATTTCGTTATTTATGGTTAAGTCCTGTGATAACAGCTTCAGTTATTGCCTTGCAAAGTACAGGATTTTTACAACTTTTAGATTGGGCAACCTTTGATCAATTTGTGCGGTGGCGTCCCCTAGAACCTCCTGATTCACGGATTGTCATTGTTACGATTGATGAACCGGATTTAAAAAAACTTGGACAATGGCCGATTCCTGATGCTATTTTAGCACAATTAATAGAAAAAATAAAGCTTCAAAACCCGATTGCGATTGGATTAGATATTTATCGAAATTTACCCGTTCAACCGGGACATGAGGATTTAATTAAGGTCTTTAAAACTACCCCGAATTTAGTGGGTGTAGAGAAAGTTGTTGAAGATCAAAATCGAGCTTCTATTGAACCGCCTCCGATTTTAAAAGATAAAGATCAAGTGGGGGCGGCGGATTTAATTTTAGATGCAGATGGCAAAATTAGACGGGCATTATTATCAATCAAACCCCCAGAACGTCCTACTATTTTAAATTTAGGTGCGACCGTTGCTTTAATTTATTTACAAACTCAAGGGATTACCCCTAAAATGACCGAAAATCAGCAAGTTATTTTAGGAAAAGCTGAATTTACACGATTTACAGAAAATGATGGCGGTTATGTTCGCGCTGATGATGATGGCTATCAAATTTTATTAAATTATCGGGGATCGCAGGATAATTTTCATAAAATTTCCATGACTCAAGTGTTAAACAATGAGATTCCACCGGATTTTTTTCGTGATAAAATTGTATTCATTGGCCCCTTTGCCCAAAGTTTAAATGATCTATTTTTTACCCCTTATACCAGTAATTTATTTAGTATTAATGATCGTACACCGGGAGTAATTATTCATGCTAATATTGCCAGCCAACTGATTAGTAGCGCTATCGATGGACGCACCTTAATTCATGTTTGGTCAGATCGGACAGAATGGTTTTGGGTGTTTCTTTGGTCAACGGTTGGTAGCAGTTTAGGATGGATTTATGGGGGAACCCGTTGGACAGTTTATTGGTTGATTTTAGCCAGTGGAGGTTTAATTATTATTTCTTATAGTGCTTTTATGAGTGGTTGGTGGCTTCCCTTAGTTTCTCCTTTATTAGCATTAGTCAGTTCTGGGATGGTGGTTACGGCTTATATTGCTAATGTTGAACGTCAAGATCGGAAAATGGTGATGACGTTATTTCAACGGTATGTTACCCCCAAAATTGCGGAAACAATATGGCAAAATCGAGAGGATTTATTACAAAAAGGTCAGATTTTAGGGCAGAAAATGATAGCAACTGTCCTGTTTACGGATATTAAAGGTTTTAGTACCATTGCTGAACGTATGGAGCCCGCAATGTTAATGACTTGGTTAAATGAATATATGAATGCTATGGCGAATATTGTGTTTGAACATGATGGGGTTGTGGATAAATTTATGGGGGATGCTATTATGGCAGTGTTTGGAGTTCCTATTCCTCGAAATAATCCTCAAGAAATTGCTCAAGATGCCACTTCGGCGGTATCCTGTGCCTTAGCAATGGGGGAAAAGTTGCGAGTGCTTAATCAACATTGGCAACAACAAAATCAACCCTTGATTTCTATGAGAATTGGTATTGCTACCGGAGTTGTCGTAACCGGAAGTTTAGGCAGTTCTCAACGGATGGAATATACAACATTAGGCGATAGTGTTAATATTGCGGCTCGCTTAGAAAGTTATGATAAATCCTTTTATAGTGAGGGAATCTGTCGAATTTTAATGAATGAAGAAACCCATCAACAAATTAATGGCAAGTTCCCCACTCGTTACGTCGGTCGTGTGCAATTATACGGACGTCAACAGTTAATTAATATTTATCAAGCTATCAACGATTAAAAGGGAACAGGGAACAGGGAACAGGGAACAGGGGTAATACTTCTAGCTGTTTCATATCACTTTTAAATTATTACAACCTATTTGGGATTGCTATATATATGATTTTTAATATTAGTATTTCTGCTTTCGCCCCCTATTCCCCATTCCCCAATCGTAATTCGTAATTCGTAATTCGTAATTGCCTATTGCCTATTGCCTATTGCCTGTTCCCTGTTCCCTGTTCCCTGTTCCCTCTTAAAACTTAAGTAGGACGGATTTCCGAACTAGCACTCGGAACAGTTGAGTGCTAAAGTAACCTATTGGTGATTAACAATATTGTAAGATGGCTAAAATTGTTTCGTTTAGTGAAGAATCTCGTAAAGCCTTAGAAAAAGGCGTAAATGCCTTAGCCGATGCGGTGCGCGTCACCCTTGGCCCTAAAGGTCGCAATGTCTTATTAGAGAAGAAATTTGGTGCTCCTGAAATCGTTAATGATGGCATCACGGTTGCTAAAGAAATTCAACTCGCTGACCCCCTCGAAAATACAGGCGCTCGGCTGATGCAGGAAGTCGCCTCCAAAACCAATGAAGTTGCTGGAGATGGAACAACAACCGCCGCTATTTTAGCCCAAGCCATGATTCATGAAGGGTTAAAAAACGTCGCAGCCGGGGCTAATCCGGTGGCCCTGAGACGGGGAATGGAAAAAATTGCTCAAATTTTAGTCCAAGAAATTCAAGCCGTTGCAAAACCCGTTGAAGGAGATGCGATCGCCCAAGTCGCTACAATTTCCGCCGGAAACGATGAAGAAATCGGTCAAATGATCTCCCAAGCCATGGAAAAAGTCACCAAAGATGGGGTGATTACCGTTGAAGAATCTAAATCCATCACCACTGAATTAGATGTGGTGGAAGGAATGCAACTAGATCGGGGATATATTTCTCCTTATTTTATTACCGATAATGAACGGATGGTGGTGGAATTTTCTAACGCCAGAATCTTGATTACCGATAAAAAAATTAGTTCTATTCAGGACTTAGTTTCTGTTTTAGAAAAAATTGCCCGTTCGGGTCAACCGTTGTTAATTATTGCTGAAGATATTGATGGGGAAGCTTTAGCAACTTTGGTAGTCAATAAAGCCAGAGGCGTGTTAAATGTTGCTGCCATTAAAGCTCCGAGTTTCGGGGAACGTCGTAAAGCTTTGTTACAGGATATTGCCGTTCTTACAGGCGGACAATTAATTTCTGAAGAAGTGGGATTAAGCTTAGATACGGTTTCTTTAGAGATGTTGGGAACCGCCAGCAAAATCACCATTGAAAAAGACAATACCATTATTGTAGCTGATAGCAAAACTCAAGCCGATGTGAAAAAACGGGTTGAGCAGATTCGCCGTCAATTGGAAGAAACCGACTCTGAATATGATGCCGAAAAACTCCAAGAACGGATTGCTAAATTAGCTGGTGGTGTGGCAGTGATTAAAGTGGGTGCTGCTACGGAAACGGAAATGAAATCTCGGAAACTGCGAATTGAAGATGCGTTGAATGCAACAAAAGCCGCCGTTGAAGAAGGAATTGTTCCGGGTGGTGGAACAACGTTAATTCATCTGGCTAAAAAAGTCGATGAAATTAAATCCCAACTCGATGATGAAGAAAAAATTGCGGCGGGAATTATTTCTAAAGCTTTAGAAGCTCCGTTATATTATATTGCCAGTAATGCTGGGGCTGAAGGTGCTGTTGTGGTAGAAAATGTCCGTGACACTGAATTTAGCATGGGTTATAATGCCTTAACGGGAATATACGAAGATTTAATTGCTTCTGGAATTATTGACCCGGCAAAAGTGGTACGTTCTGCACTGCAAAATGCCACATCTATTGCGGGATTAGTGTTAACAACTGAAGCCTTAGTTGTCGAAAAGCCTGAGAAGAAAGCCGCCATGCCCGATATGGATGCCATGGGCGGTATGGGTGGCATGGGCGGTATGGGTGGCATGGGTGGCATGGGCATGATGTAGAATGCCGTGATCTCTCGGTGAACTATCCCAGAAGCAACGGATCTACTCGGGTCATTGAGAAATATCCGTTGCTTTGATAATTTATTTTAATCAATTAGGCAAAATTATTTTGTTTTTTAAAAGATTGTCAGGAATTTTTGATATTTTATTGAGAATTACTTTCAAAGAGTTGACGAGATTATCGGGGTTCTGCTATCCTAGAAAAAACAGCACCCAAGGGGTTATTGTGTCTATTCGTGAAAATACAGGCTAAAACCCTTGTTGTGTCGTTAAATCTGTTGGTTTTATGACTAAATTTCGGCGTGGCGATGCACGAATTTTGGGAAAGGAAGGTTAAGCAAGGGATAGGAGTATTGACAAAACAAACAATTTATGCTATTCACCTCAAAAGCTGGGTTGGTAACAAACTAAAATCTCGGTTTGAAGACCCCCACCACAGCATCAGACTTCGGCGTGAGATCATTAGATGTGGGGTGATCTGCTTTTTACCCCGCCAGCATTTCAACAATTATCAATTTTTGATTTGTTGAAATAGATGGAATCCCCGTGCGTTCACGCCGGGGCGGATGTCAAAGCCATGAGCACGGTAACAAAGTAGATCACCCTCAATTGTAGAGACCGACCATGATCGGTCTCTACAACGAAAAGAGTTCAGCAAGCGTGTTGCATACTCCGTCAACCACCATCTCCCGTCAATCACAAAGCGATGTGACGGTGAGAGTGTCAATAAATGTTTTTCACTTATTTAGAAAAACGGGGGCCTAGGCCAACGGCTCCAGCATAAACCGCTTGGGGGCCGAGTTCATCTTCTATGCGTAATAAACGGTTATATTTAGCAATCCGTTCACTGCGACACAGAGAACCGGTTTTAATTTGTCCCGCCCGGGTCGCAACGGCCAGGTCTGAAATAGTGGTGTCTTCGGTTTCCCCAGACCGGTGACTAATCACCGAGGTATACCCATTACGGGTTGCTAAGTCAACGGTGGCTAAGGTTTCGGACAGGGAACCAATTTGGTTAAGTTTTACCAAAATAGAATTGGCAACTTTCTGCTCAATACCTGTTTTCAAGCGGGTCGGGTTCGTCACAAATAAGTCATCTCCCACCAGTTGCACTTTACCGCCTATTTTCTCCGTCAGGGATTTCCAATTTTCCCAGTCATCTTCCTGTAGACCATCTTCAATGGAAACAATCGGGTATTTGCCAATTAATTCACTCAGGTAGTCAATCAGTTGGGCCGGACTGTGGGGTTGACCATCGTAGGTGTAGGTTCCGTCTTTGTAGAATTCACTGGAGGCGACATCCAGGGCGAGGGCGACCTGTTCACCCGGTTTGTATCCGGCGATTTCAATGGCTTGGATGAGAATATCCAGAGCTTCTTGGTTGGAACCGAGGTTAGGGGCAAAACCACCTTCATCCCCAACACCCCCTAAAAGTCCTTTTTCTTTTAGCACCCCACTTAAGGAAGCAAAGACTTCCGCACCCCAACGCAGGGCTTCTTTAAAGGTGGGCGCACCAATGGGAACGATCATAAATTCTTGGATATCAACGTTATTGGCGGCGTGGGCACCTCCGTTGATCACGTTCATTAAGGGAACGGGGAGAACGTTGGCAATGGGGCCACCTAGGTAACGATAGAGGGGTAAACCGACGCTTTCGGCGGCGGCTTTAGCAACGGCTAGGGAAACACCCAGGATGGCATTGGCACCGATATTGCTTTTGTTGGGAGTGCCATCAAGATCGAACATGATTTGGTCGATGATGGTTTGTTCCAGGGCACTGACTCCGTTGAGGGCTGGGGCGATGATTTCAGTGACGTTTTTAACGGCTGTGAGAACGCCTTTACCCCCATAACGGCTTTTATCGCCATCCCGCAGTTCATGGGCTTCAAAGCTTCCGGTGGAGGCGCCGCTAGGAACTTGGGCGAGTCCATAAGCTCCGTTATCCAGGTAGACTTCGGCTTCCAGGGTGGGGCGTCCGCGAGAGTCAAGGATTTCACGGGCAATAATGGTGTTAATCGCGCTATCTGACATATCAATCCTTTGTAATGACGGATGGGGTCTCGTTGTTGAAATTTTTGAGACTAGAGAAAAGTTACCAGGTTCTTAGTATATCGGGTTGCAACTGTTGGAACATTTTAAGGTTTTGGTTAGCTGTTGACGGTTGGCTGATAGCCGAGATTGTCAAGATGAACCGATCGCAATTCTGACAACTCATATACCCACGTAGAGACGCGCCATGGCACGTCTCTACAGGGGACGGATGCGTAGCCAAGATTTTAAGGATGGAATATTAGCGCTAACCTTTAAAGGGTTTTGGGATGAAATCATTATTCAATTTTGGCTCAATAGCAATATTTTCCCTCTTTGGGTTTAGGATTGTTTTGAGCTTTTCTTAATGTTCCTAATAAAGTAGATACAAACACACAGCGTTTGGCTGGGCTACCATTCCGCAGGGATAATGTTACCCGGCCTAACTGACCATTGGCACGACCTTTATAGTCAAATTGCATTCTCCAAATTTTGGTGGTTTGATTTTGATAGAGGGTTGTTTCTGTGGGATCTATTTGAACATTTTGATCCAGGGTGATCCATTGAGGTTGTGTGGGGGTATCGTCTCGACGATGTATCGCCCATTGAACGGTATTATTTTGATCTCTCAAGCTGATTTGCCAGATTTCTTTGCTGCGTTTGGCTTCTTCACGGGTCATTTGCATCGCCCAATAAATTCGATCAATAGAAGTGGTGAGGCGTTGATGGTTGATGAAGGTTAACCAACTAGGGGCTGCAATGGCACTCAAAATACCCATCATGGATACAATGATGAGGTTTTCTAGTAGGGTAAATCCGCTATTGGAGGAGGTTAAGGAGCGATCGCAGGTTTTTTTTGGATTAATCATTGCAGCACACCTGATTTCAACTAAATAGTTATGTTTTCTAAACGAACTTAACTATTAGTTTCGGAGAAATCAGAGGTTTTGAATAGGTAAAAATTACGGATTTTTTATTGTTATTTTGGACATTGAAAGGTTAGTCAATTAGTGAGATTACGGAGTTAAGGAATGCGATCGCTTATAAAAAACTTTAAGATGGAACTCGACAACCTGTTTTATTAGTAGAACTGTTATAGTCTCCTGCTCCTATCCTCGTTCCTCCAAGTAGACTGTCTACAATAACACAGCGTTTACCTTTTCCATCAGGAAGGGAGATTGTTGCTGTGAAGGGGAGTGTTTGACCAGATTTAATACTTCCTCGATAATCAAAAATAATCTCTGAATCTGTAGCAACTGTTGTATCTCCTGCACCTGTAACAAGTTTGATTGTTCCTGCTTTAATTTCCCCAGAAACATTAAGTTTCTGTACATTACCCTCATAACTAACGGTAGGTGGATCAACTGGAGGATCATTAAATTTTATAGTAACATCACCTTTTTTACGTTTAGCTTCAGCTTGAGCCGATTTAATCGCTTGAAATACCTGATCATTAACAGTTTTAAGGCGTTGTCTGGTTGTAAATGCTTCCCAACTGGGGGCGGCGATCGCTGTTAAAATTCCAATTATTAAAACCACAACTAATAATTCAATCAGGGTAAATCCCTGATTAATCTGATTGGGATTTTTTTTTGATTGATTGATTAACAATCTATTTAATATTAGTTGAATTTTCATAATTTATCCTTTTTTATTATTGAATAACCTTTGAGTTGATTTTAATTTCCAAGACCACTTAATCCGCGCAATTGAACTGATGATTTGGGACAATAGGGTGAGTCGGGATTATTGGTACAATCTGCTTCAGCATCATTACGTCTGAGTGCATTTCCTTGAATCGTTAATTTAGCTATGTCATTTGTTGAGCTAGGATCTAGTTCAAATTCTTCAATGTAGTTAACTAACACCTGATTTGCCGGGAAATTAGCTTTATTAGTCACATTTTCCAAGGGTTTAGATAGACTAAAACTCTTATTATAATCTGTAATATTTTCTTCGGCGTATTCCTGAAGTTCAGTTGTAAGTTCAGCCTTTTTGTAGTAAGTTCCATCAGATTTCTTTAACCCATCAGAAATTTCATATCTAACTATTCGACTAGGACAAGGTTTATCTGAAGCTGAAGGTTGACACCAAATTGATGTTTTATCCGTTTCTGGAAGTAATTGATAACTGACTAATGACAAAACGTAAGTATCATCACAAGGCGTTGTTGTTGTGTTACAATCTTTAGGCTGTTTACTTGTATCTACTGGAACAGCATCTTCTACTATTTTTCGTTTCCAAAATACAAGAACTGGGGCTCCATCAGGAGGTAAAAAAGTTTTAACTGTTGTGTCAATATCCGATTTTGTGTAGATATGTAGAGCTTGACTAACATCTTCTCCAATATAATCTAATGCAGATTGAATTTCTTCTTCGGTGTTTGCTTTAGCACTTTCTCGTTGATCATCGTTTAATAGACCAATGACCATTCCCATTAATGGCGTGATCACAATAAAAGCAATAACTGTACCCACTAAGAGTTCAATCATTGTCATGCCTTTGACTTGATAGTTTTGATCAAATTTTGCCGGACTTGACCTGATTTTATGTTTAAATAATAATTTAAGAAAGATACTCATTTTTATTGCTCCATTAACTTAAGAAAAGTAGGTGAATTAAGTTAGACTTAAAATATTACGGTGAAGATTAAGGTTTTAGTCGTTTTTGAAGGTCTTCAAAGGTTGCACCCGGAGGCAAAACTTCAGTTTTCATAACAACTAAAGGTAAACTGCGATTACCTAAAGCATTGGTTGTTAAGCTATCCGATTTTAGAGGATTATCAGCAGTTGGTGTTTTAAGAGCAATACCTGAGCCAAAAGAGTTGGCTCGATAAACTCGAACTGCTAATTGATAGCTCTTAGTTTTTGTAATAGTGGAACCAGAGGTAGAATCATAGACAATTCCTTGCACGACCATATCTGTAACACTAGGAGTGTCACTTTTACAACCTCCTCCATCAAAATCCATGCAATATAAACCCGATGGAGTTTCACAGGCGATCAGGATTTTGTCAGGATTTGGGTCGGTAGTTGTTACAGTGGGTACAGAACAGCTTAAACTTGCGTTAGCTGGAGGATCAGCATTCTGCCATGAGTCTTGAGTAGTTTTAAAAGATAACTGATCAATCTCAATTTTGCCACTTTTCACCTTATCCACATAACTTCTGGCGGCTTGAGTTGCTAGTTCAACTCGTTTCGCTTGTACGCGAGTCCCCACAGAAAAGGCAATTACAGGGCCAATAGCTAACAACATGACAGATACAACAATTACCGCCATTAGTCCCTCAAGGAGGGTATAGCCTTCTTGGGAAGGTAAGCGTTGATTGAGTGGGCGTTGCTTTAAAAACATGACTTTTTCCTCCTATAAAACTTAACCACCATATTTAGCATCGCAGACTTGACTCGGTATTGCTTTAGTTGTGGAGATATCTTTGGTTGGGTCTACTACTTTAGAACACAACAACCCTTGAATCCAATCATCATCTCGGCTGACTTCGCGGAAATATTCATCCGGTGCAAGCGTTTCATCCGTTAAAGAGAATTTCTGGGCAAATAAATCCGGGGGTTGAGATAACAGACCCACATCAAAACCCCAGTTCCGAGTCGGGGGTAAGAAGTAGCCAATCTTACCACCCCCGGCATTACTTCTGTATCGACTCGCATTGTTACCCGCATTGCCGAATATTCCGGGTGGACGTTTACCATAGGTATAAGTCGCATTCTCATCCATGAGGCTCAAGTAAGGAGCGGAACCATAGGAACTGCGATTGGTCTGAATAAAAGCACCTGCGATATTAGAGGTTGCGGCTGGAAATTGCCAGTTTTCCAGGAAGCGCGGTAAGTTTTGCAAACCACCATTATTATCGCCAGGGCGTACTGGAATGTCTCCGGTCGCCATCACTAAGTTAAACTCTGTTGTTCCAGCCAAAATCCCCCATCGATTATTTTTAACGTCAGGATTATCGCCTACGGGAAATATTTTTGTTGCATTTGTCTCTGTAGCTGTAGATATAGTTGTCGAGTTAGTGGCGTGGATTTGCAGGATCGGCACTAACAGGGGTTGTTTATTTTCTAGCCCCACGAAAGTAGATACGGAAGTGGTAGGTGCTTCTGGATTATAATACCAGAGGGGATTAGCACCGTTAGTATTTCGGTTATTTCCGTTACGAGTTTGGAACCAAAGAGTGTTGTTTTGATTGTTTCTAATATTAGCAAAAACGTTAGTAATGTCTCCAGCAGCAGTAACTCCCAAGGGTGTTGGTAGATTACTATTCAAAATCATTTGATTAGTAGGATTTCGGCGAAAGGCGACACGGCGAGGAAAACGTTGATACTGTGCAGCAGGTGGAGTTGCGGTTGTGCCTGATAACAGAGAAGCTACGGGTACAACAGTATTGTCAAGATTTCGGGTTGGGATCACGCTACCACCGAAAGCAATAACAGACCAATCACCAGTCCCACAAGCAGACACAGGAAGTTTCAAACAAATTTCGGTCAGAAACTCCTTCGGATCATTAGTATTAGGCTTGGGTACACCAGTCGTAGAATTCTTCTCAGGATCAAGCCGTCGCTGAATGGGAGTAACAAAGTTATTGAAGTAGGAACTATTCAGAATTGTTCCTGTAGTTGAACGGTAATTCTCATCGGTAGGGGTAGAGCTTGTCCCAGTATCAGCAAAGCGACCTGTTGGCCCTCCACTACTCAAACCATTAATAGCATAGTCATTATTCAAAAAGCCATTTAACTGACGTGCCATTTTAGCAGTAATGACAATATCTGTTTCCTTGACTGCCGTATCAGTTTTGTCTCCATCACCATTCAAGTCAATGCCATATTTTGTTTCATCAAATGCTGCTGGTACTGGAAATAGAGTTTCTGTGAGTGGTTGTTTAACTGTTGGTGTGACTGGTGGTGGTCTGAATTTGAATAAAACATCTGTTTCCATGACTCCCGTATCGGTTTTGTTTCCATCATTATTGAAGTCAAAGTCATATTTTGTTTCATCATACTTCATCACAAAGTTAACTTCTGTTTCCTTGACTGCCGTATCAGTTTTGTCTCCATCACCATTCAAGTCGAAGCCATATTTTGTTTCATCTCCTGCGGGATCTAATGCGCTAATAGTGCCATTTCCATTCAAATCATGACCAATTCTGCCCATGAATAAAACCTCTGTTTCCTTGAGTCCCGTATCGGTTTTGTCTTCATCTTTATTCAAATCAAGGTTATAGGTTGCTTCATCAACTGTCGGATCGGTGTCGTCAATTTTGCCATTGCGGTTGAAATCATAACCAGCAGTAGCACTAATAATTCCATCCCCGTTTAAGTCATAACCAGCAGTAGCACTAATGATGCCATCCCCGTTTAAGTCATAACCTTTGATAATGGGGCTACCCGCATTATTTCTGAGATCAAAATCCCCTTCATCTCGATAACCAAACCGGAAGTTATCAGACAGCAGGGTAATAGCATCGGCTAGGACGTTAGCGGGACGCCAATCGTCTCCAGTATCACACTTGAACCCCGCAGCTTGAATTCTTGGATCTCCAGCATGACAAGCAAAGTTAGGATTGAGAGCACTGGCTGGACGACCATAGTAATCGGCAAAAGTCCAACTAAAAGTCCCTGTAAATTCCTGTTGGGTATGTTTATTAAAATTCCCTTGAACATAAACAGGCAGGTTAGAGACTAAAGTAAGTCCTTTGTCTTGAACAACCTCTTGCACTGTAGGAGATGCAGGCAACGGACGCTTTAAGACAGCACCATTAGCCAGAAGAATCCCATTCGGGCGACGGGTCGGATCTAATTTTAAGTCCGCCGCACTTTCTTCAAGATCAGCCGGGGTATCGAGGGTGTTGGGTTGGGCACTCAAATCAGGTAGCGCATCATCCCGACTCGCGTAGATAATCCCACTAAAAGGCAACAGGTATTCTTTACCCCCACTGGTTTTTGGCCCTGTAGTTACACCTTGGGTAATCTCTTGATTTCGCAAGGCTCCTAAATCAATTCGAGTCACGCGAACTTCCTGGGGCATCCGTTCTTCCAGGGGCAGAGTAGCACGGGCATTTAATTTCGCTTTCTGGGCAGTATTAGGAGGGCTGCTGAGGGTAAAGGTTTCATCAACAGTTGTGCTGGTATCATCCGGTTCATTGGCTTTGACTTCTCTGGCATTTAAAAGCGTAGCTTCCGAAATCGCTCCATGAGGAATTACCGTGTCAGATGGGGTAATGTCCCCACTGAGAATATCTAAAGAACAAAGGGTACTATCAATAGCGGCTTGATTCGCTAAGGTCAGATCATCTCCGTCTACCAGGGTTTTTAAGGCATCTCTCAAAGCTGGATTGGCAAATCGACCATCGGGAAAAACATAGTTAGCTTGGGTTCCCAGTTCAGCAGCCCCACCAGAGACGGTATAGAGTCCTGTTGTAGAACTGTAAGAGGCAGAAGTCGGTCGGGCTGTTGTCGGTTTGGGGTAGGCTACACCGTTATTAGATTTACCATTGGTAGTATCTTTTCCAAATCCTCCGTCAACGTCAATGCTATTTTTAGCGGTGATTCGATTGGTTGGGTCATAGTAACTACTAACACAAGCAATCGGTTGTTGATCGGTATCGTCATTGGCAGGATCATAGAAATCTGAGGAATAGTGGTAAACGACTGATGCCCTCATCCGCAGGTCTCC
The DNA here is from genome assembly GCF_015207485.1 of Planktothrix mougeotii LEGE 06226. Lineage (NCBI taxonomy): Bacteria > Bacillati > Cyanobacteriota > Cyanophyceae > Oscillatoriales > Microcoleaceae > Planktothrix > Planktothrix mougeotii. The sequence goes on along the minus strand of NZ_JADEWU010000035.1, from coordinate 27,644 downwards.
CTTAGCATATTGGGGAGTATTAGGATCAATCGTTGGGGTTTTAGCCGCAGGTAAAGTTGTGGGTAAAGTAGCCCAACTGTCAGATCCACTATTGTCATAAACCTGAACTCCACCAACACCCGTCACTGGAGACATGGGCATGGTATCAGGCCAGACAATGGGAAAAGTTTCCGTTGCTGATGTGGCAGGATCATCATAGGTATCAACAGTTGAAGCCCATCGGGGTCGTGGTAAAAATGAGTTTCTCGGTTCATACACTCCTGCACCTGTAATCACCCGTAACCCCCCAATAGAATCTAGTGGAGCTTTGGGTTTTTGGGCTGCGGCTTTTTCCCAATAGCCATCTCGTTTGGTATCTCCTAAGTTGGGTAAAGCTTTAACTTGGGTGCTGCGAGTTCGATCCACCGTATTCGGGTCAGTCCATTTTTCCGCACCAACAGGGAGGTTTCGTGCCGTTTTCCAAGGAGGATTGATAGTTGAATCGTACTTAAGGGCAGGTAAGTTATTCCCAGCTACGACGCGATCGCCTAAATAGTTTTCTTTTCCATTTGTCTTCTGAGTCTCTGGTTCGGTTTGCTCAAGTTGACCAGCAATAAAAGTTACACCAGAGGTACTGCCTGTTCCGGCTGCGTTAGTTGGTAACATCCAAGTATCTGTGGCGGGTCTTAAATCTTCTGTTCCTAATCCTATTGCCACTGGAGCAGTTGTAGTACCTGCTGGAATCGTTTTATCCTCTACTTGTGTGACTTTCCGAATTCTAGCTTTAAAATAAGCCCTTAGTTGTTCTTCACGGACTGTATCAGGTTTTAGTGTTGAATCTTCTGTTAGACGCTTTTGAACCACTGCTTCAAGTGAAGGTGGCATATTACTGGCCTGAATTTCTTTATCTCCTGTAGTTGCCCTCAAATCATCAATCAAAGCTTTGAGACGCGCTTTATAAGCAGCATCATCATACATCGCATCATTAACAGCAGTGCTGACTGATTGGTTTGTCGTGCTAATTGTTTGATCCTTATTAGGGTTAGTTCCGGCTCCTTGGTACAAATGCACTCCGACTGTTTCTGGCTTAACTTGATCTGTCATTCCGTTGAGAACGTTACCCGCTACAATGATTTTGCTATTTTCTTCTCTATAGAAACAAGAGTTAATCCCACTAACTTGATAAAGTGTTAAATTTCCAAAGTGGGAAACTATTAAATTACTATTAGTAAAAATTCGTCCATTTAAGTTAGCATCAATGGGCGTAATAATTAAATCATCTTCATAAACAACGGCATTATTAGTTAGGGGAACCCGTGAAACATCAACTTGATATTCTAAAGCTGAAAAGCTAGGAGTCCCTTTATAGAAACTATATGTTGTATCTAAATTAAACGCAGTAATATCTGCTTCAGTAATTGGTACAGTTGTTGTATAAACAAAAAAAGCTTTTTTTAGGTTCCCATCTGTTCTTGACCACCCGGAATCATCTACTAAAGTGCTTGTTCCTCCAGAGGAAAGAATTGCTTGACATTCCTTTGTCACTCCTGAACTCAGGGTCATCGGAGGCGTTCTAGCATCTAAAGGGTTTCTAGTTCTATTGGTTCCAGGTTTGCGAAAGAAGATCCCATAGTAGGTAAAACTATCAAATTTGCCATCATTATTTGTATCTACTGGAAATCGCCAAGCGGTTTGAATAGCGTCTTGATCTTCTAGTGGTTTGAAATTCGTGCCATTCTTGACGGTTATTCCAGCGACGTCATCAACGTCATACTGAATTTGCAAGCGTTCCTCATCACCTAAATCATAAAAAACATCATTTAAAGCCCGATTTAACTCATTATCAGATGGTGTTTCTCTAGGTAATGATTTATCGTTTCCTGATAACAAATATTTGATTTTCTCTCTAGCCCGATCTAATGCTGGGGTTGCCGCTTGTAGAACTTGTTCATCCACCCGCCGATATTGAGCCATTTTTGCCCGATCCATTGACCGGAACATAATGGTTATAGTCAACAGCACCACCACCAATAATACCATCGCCACCGTTGGCAACACAAACCCAGCCCGACCATAACGGTCATGACGATTTATCCTCATCCAACCTCGCAGAAGCGATCGCATTGTCCCTCGTGTCATTCGTTTGACAGCGATCCGGATCGCACTGAACAGAGACAGAATCAGATTATGGAATTTGTTGTTGTGACGCTTTGACATAGATGCCTACCTAACCTTTGATAGAAATGGTTGTGCTGGCTAATAAAGGATTCTTAAAAGTTCACAGTTACCTGTGGGAGTTGAGACAATATGCCTCAAACTAAAATTTAAGTAGATTTATAAACAGATTAAAATTTATTAAGACGAGAAAAACTCCCTATCTTTAGTTGTAGCATTCCTCCCCCTAAAATTACCTTAGTAAAAATACGGGTTTTTTAGACTTCAGTTTGGTTGAAATCTTACCGATTACCACGTTCTCCAGATACTCACCCTTTTATAAAATAACGCTTTTAGCTGGATTGGGACTGTAAATTATCACTGATTTGTTGTGTTTGCTATCACACTCCCCATCCTCAAAGACCCCTTAAGGGACTTTCCTCTATTTCTTAGAATGCCCAAAAAATTAGGAAAAGCGATCGCAGAAGCCAAAAATTAAGACATTGCAAAAATAACCCCCCAGTTGTTGCGGGGGGGTGAGGAAATCATTGCTATTTTGCCTCAGTTAAAATTTATTCAAATCAATTCCGGCTTTTTTCGCCATTGCTTGTAACCCTTTGAGTTCAATGGTTTTAATTGCTTTTGTAGATAGTTTCAATCTAACCCAGCGTTTGCCTTGGGGCCACCAAATCCGTTTCCATTGTAAATTTGCTTCTTGTAGCTTGTGGGTACGACGGTGGGAGTGAGACACAGCCATTCCGTTATTGGCTCTCTTTCCCGTTAACTGACAAATCCGAGACATGGTTAACTCCAGTTTAGTATTTTCTCAAAAGTCCAAACCTTTATTATACAGAGTTTTCGTTTGAGAAACCCAGTTTTTGGGTAAACCCTAATTACAATCCATGTGAGGGTGAGGCGCGCCTCACCCCTACGACACCCGAAATGCAAGTTCAGAGCTTGGGTGATTTTAATTGGACGTTAACCGCGTCAACACTTGGTTAGAACGTTCTACAAAGTCCTTCATTCCCTCCCCATCAAAGCCTTTTTGAGCAATTAAGGCTAAGTCATAAACATGATGACAAATCATTTTTGCTAATTCCGCCGATGGAGACTCGCCACCTTCTTGAATAATTGCTCCTTGACTCAAATTAACTAAATTTTGAATCAACGGATGGGCGGTATTAACTAACAGAATATGTTCTTCGGGAAATTCGGCTTTTTGTTGTTGAATTAAGGCGGTCATATCCTGTAACCGTCGCATAAATTCCGGTAATAAAACCATTGCGGGGGGTGTATTTTCTGATTTTAAAGATTCAGTCCGAATCGTTAATTTCGGTTTATTTAACGCTGCGGTAAATAAATCTTTAATTTCTTCACTGCGGGTTTTATTGGTTTTGGGGTCAACAATTTCGCTGTTGTTATCCTTATCAATTAAATTGTCATCCAGTTCTGCATCCACCCGTGAGAATTTAACATCGGTATGTTCCCGTTCTAGGAAACTAATAAAATGACTATCAATAAAGGAATCTAAGAACAGGACTTCTAACCCTTGACTGGTGTGTAACTGGATATAAGTGGCTTGAGTGGCTTCATCAGTACAATAAAACACCCGGTTTTCATGGCGTTGTTTATTGCGTTCGAGATACTCGCTTAAGGTGGTGTAATAACGTCCTTTTTCATCGGTATTTTCAGGGGTTTGGGACGCTACCTCCTGCCAAACATCTCCTGCTTCAGTTTGCACCTGTACCTCAACGGCTTTTTCTTCACTGTTAGAGATTTCTGGGGTGTAGGTTGTCCGATAAATTAGAATATCCTCAACTTGTTTTTTAAACTTATCATCGTTGAGGGAACCAAACTTAACAAAAGTCCCGATATCTTGCCAACAGCGAATATATTCTTTGCGGTTATCCCGATACAATTCTTTGAGACGGTCTGCAACTTTTTTCGCTACATAATCAGCAATTTTGCGGACGGTGCGGTTGGTTTGTAAAGCACTCCGGGAAATATTAAGGGGAATATCGGTACTATCAATTACCCCCCGTAAAGGCATTAAGAATTTAGGGATAATATCTTCACAGTGGTCACTAACAAAGACTTGATTACAGAAGAGTTTAATATTGCCTTGGGTAACATCGACATCCGGTTTGAGTTTGGGGAAATAGAGAATCCCATTGACAATAAAAGGATAGTCGGTATTCAGATGTACCCAGAGTAAGGGTTCTTCTTGGAAGGGATAAAGATAGCGATAAAGTTCTAAATAATCTTCAGACGTTAAATTATTAGGAGATTCCCGCCAAGGTGCTTTTTGACGGTTAATGGTTTCCCCATCCAATTTAATCGGGACGGGCATAAAATCACAATAGGTTTTAATTAATTGACGAATCCGGGATGTTTCCAAATATTCGGTTTCTTCATCCATCAAGGTTAGGGTGATGGTAGTTCCCCGTTGAATGCGTCCAGAGTCTTCCAGTTGAAACACCGGAGAACCATCGCACGTCCAGTGAACCGCTTGGGCTCCGTCTTGGTAGGAGAGGGTATCAATTTCAACTTGACGGGCGACCATGAAGGAAGAGTAGAACCCTAAGCCAAAATGACCGATGATAGATTGGTCAGAATTGGCTTTATATTTTTCGACAAATTCTTCAGCGCTGGAAAAGGCGACTTGGTTAATATATTTTTTCACCTCGTCGGCGGTCATCCCGATGCCATTATCCGTCACGGAGAGGGTTTTATTATCTTTATCGACGGTAATGGTGATTTCAGGTTCGCCAATATCCCCAGAATATTCCCCAGACCGGGACACCATTTTCAGTTTAGCAATGGCGTCAACGGCGTTAGAAACAAGTTCCCGCAGGAAGACTTCATGGTCTGTGTAGAGGGATTTTTTGATAATGGGGAAGATATTCTCGGTATGGATGGTAATCGTTCCCTGTTCAAGTACGGTCATAGTGATGTGAGGTTATCTATAAAATTAGGGTTGTATTTTAGATTGTGTGCGATCGCTTAACCCTGATAAACGTAATCCCCCTACAGTTTTGATTCGGTTTTCCCTACGTTCAGGTCGTCTAGCCCCCATGATGCTCATCTTACAGAAAGTTGGCCTATTGGGTTTTTTGTAGTGATATTCTAGGGCTGTTATCTATTCAATGAAAAGCTGAAATCTAGCTAATTTTTGGCTAAATTCAAAATTAGCTTCAGAAAGTTCTTGAAGAATATATTGTTTTTGTTCTTCGTTAAACAGTTGATGAAATTTCTGACCAAAGGGATTATAAATTCCTTGTTGTACCGAAACCTTCCAAGATTCAAAGGGTAATGTTATTGTTTCAGCAGCTTTTTGATAATTTTGCAGCATTGTCGGTTCATAGTCTACGCCAATAAACTCACAAAGTTTCCCTAAAACCAAAGGTTGATTTTCAATCAGTTGTTCATATTGAATTAAAATATGATTAGGTTTATGGAGATGGTGACAACTTAAACGAACATCTTTAATCCATTGTTGAATACAACGGTCTAAATCCCAAGCTCCTTTCCAGTCATCAGGATATTGATGTGTGACATCATACAGGGAACTGACAACATCAACTCCATTGCGGACTAAATGAATAAATTTAGCCCCGGTAACTCGTTTTTCAATATAGCTAATATAATATAAATTTCCAGGAGTTTTCTCTAACCATAAATGTTTTCCCTGCTGTTGGGTCAATTCATCTAAAACTCGAATAAATCCTTTTACATACTGAAGGGTAAATATGGCTGTTTGAGGTAAATATCGTTTCAATTCAGGATGACCTATTTCTTCTAAAAATTGGTTAAATCGTTTTCGAGCTAAAGGAGAAGCAATCCTCAATTTTGTCCGCAACATTGAACGATTTCTTAACAAATAACGAAAAAAATGGGATTCAGGAAAAGATGCAATTTGAGAATGGGCTGCTAATAAACTTTGTAATAGCGTTGTTCCTGAACGGGGACAGCCAACTAAAAATAATCGCGGGTAAGAAGGTTTCAACGGAAGCCAGACCTCAATCGATAGCATTGGGTTAACTTGTATCATACAATCTGTTTAGACTAATTGTCATCATAAAAGGTGAAATTTAATGTTAAATACTTCAGTACGGACGTTATTTATTACCCTGGATTTACCCTATCCCCCCAGAGCCGGGGCTCCCCTACGCAATTGGCAAAATATTAATCTAATGCAGAAATATGGGGATGTAGCTGTATTTTCTATTTTTAAGGGCCAACCGTCAGAAAAAACCTTACCCGGAATTAAACATTGGTATCACTATAATTTAGGAGAAAAGCGTCCTTTGAAAGAACGCTTAAGTCGCCGTTTATCAATATTACAACCCTGGAGATATTGTTATTCTGACTGGTTTTATACCCAACCTGCTATAGATATAGTAAACGAAATCCTTCAAGATTTGCAGCCTTCAATTGTAATTTTTGAGCATTTATGGTTATGTCGTTACCTTCCTATTGTTCAACGTTATCCTTGTAAAATAATTTTTGATGATCATAATATAGAAGCAGATTTATTTGAGCAAAAGATCAGCCAAATCAAAGAATTATTCCCAAAAATCAAGATGAATTTACAAAAATATTCTATTCAATTAATGGAAAAAAGAATAATGTATAAAGCAGATCAAATTTGGGTCTGTAGTTCATTGGATTCTGAAAAACTGAAACAGCGATATGGAAAAAATCTTAATCCCTATATTGTACCTAATGGAATTAATATGAGTAACTATGATAATGTGCGCCCAGGTGAATCTATTTTGGCTTTCGAGGGAAAATATAATCCCCATACTTTGATTTTTATTGGCACATTTAGTTATCTTCCAAATGTTGAAGCGGCACAGTTTCTAACTGAAAAATTTTATCCCAAAATTAAACAGCTTTATCCTGATACTTTATTAATTCTTGTTGGCAAAAATCCTCCCCCAACTTTAAGAAATGCAACCCAACAGGAAACCGGAATTTTATGGACAGGATTAGTTGAGGATGTTAAACCTTATTTAGCTGCTGCTACCGTTGTCATTACTCCTTTGTTTAAAGGGGGAGGAACACGCCTCAAAATCTTAGAAGCTTTTGCCATGTCCCGTCCCGTTGTGAGTACCTCAAAAGGTGCTGAAGGACTAGAGGTTGAGGATAAAAAACATTTATTAATTCAGAATGAAGTAGATGGAATGGTTCAGGCTGTTGATCAACTATGGTCAAATCCTACCTTCTCTCAATACATTGTTGATAACGCTTATCACTTAGTTAAAACTCAATATTCCTGGGAAGCTGTTTCTCTCCGAATTGAACCTTTAATTCAAAAATTAATTTCTCAAGCTTAATTAATATTGACCTAGAATAAATTGATAAAACTCGGCTGTTTTTTTGGCAATTAAGTCCCACTCTAAAGCATCACATTTTTGTTGAACTAATAAACTTAAAGTCGGTAAATCAACAGTTGTGCTTTTTTGTAAGGCTTTTAGTAAACCTTGTTCATCTTTGGGGTCGTATAAAAGTTGACTAGCAATACCCAAGGTTTCTGCAATTCCGCCTAAATCCGGTGCAATAATAGGTTTGTTATAAGACATGGCTAAAATTAAACTTCCTGATGTTAAAATCTTTTCAAAAGGAAATACAATCACATCCGCAGCACTTAAAAAAATAGGAATATTATTGGGTTCAACAAACTCTGGAATTAGAATCAATCCAGGGATATTTTTAGATAATTCTTCTAATTCTAAATAATATGATTTATTCACAGGCTTACCTACAATCACTAAGGTATCATTCGTAAAAAAATCTTGGTTATTTTTCCATATAGTTATCAATTTCTCTATCTTTTTATAAGGTTTTAAATAACCTATATTCATATAAATACGACCTGTTAAGGGCAATCCTAACTGTTTTCGAGACTCAGTAGAATTAATAGAAGCACCATAAACATCTCGATAATGTCCATGAGGAATAACAATTGATTTTTTCTGATTAAACTGAAAATCACTTTCGACTAATTTAAAGCTTGAATAACTATGAAAAATAATCCCATCTACTAACCGAGACAAAATATTTCTTGTCCAGCGTTCTAATTCGGGGAATAAATCATCATGAGAGACTTGGTTATGCACAGTCCAAATAATTTTAACGCCGAGCATCCGCACTAAAATCATATCCAATAAAAATTGAAGACAAGCCAGAAATTTAGATAACTTTTTTGGCTTATTGATATAAAATTCAAGCCAATGAAGATGAACAATATCAATAGAACGAATTTTGTTTTTTAACACACCTCTTAAAACGGGGAAATAATTTAGATAGTAAGACCAAAACTTAACCTGAATTTGTTCTTGACCTAACCCTTCAGAAAGTAAGGATTGATAGGGGTTATCCTTGCGAAAATCTGGCAGCATTAAAACTTTGATAGGAGAAAAAAATGCCATATACCGAGAACTCATCATTTCAGATTGACCGTAAAAATATTTTAATCAGATAAAATTAGGATAGAGGTAAAATTCAAACAACCTTATTAATGGAAAACGAAAAATTTCTATCCTCAGTATGAAGCTTTAATCTAAATTATGCTCTATGTAGTGTTAACTTAACATAGATAATCTTGTTTTAGTGGGAAAAATTATTAATTTTTTTAACCTTTTTTAAAGTTTTATAAATAACTTGTGTTGATCATTGATCAATTAATATAATTTTGATATAAATTTTATATTAAAAGTTAGTCTGCAAAGTTAATTTTAAATATGGCGATAATTTCAGTAGTCATCCCAGCTTATAATGCAGAAAAAACGATTAAACAAACAATTGATTCTATTTTAAATCAAACTTTTCAGGATTTTGAAATTATTGTAATTAATGATGGTTCAACAGATTCTACTTTAGATATTGTTTCTCATATTCATGATCCTCGAATTCAAGTTTTTTCCTATCCTAATTCTGGTGCTCCAACGAGCCGAAATCGAGGACTTGCTCTAGCAAAAGGAGAATATATAGCCTTATTGGATGCGGATGATCTCTGGACTCCTGATAAATTAGAATCTCAATATCAAGCTTTAAAAAACCATCCTCAAGCTGCGGTAGCCTATAGCTGGACAGATTATATTGATGAGTCAGGAAATTTTCTAAAATCCGGTAGACATTTAACATTTAATGGGGATGTTTATGCTGAGTTATTAATACAAAATTTTTTAGAAAATGGTTCTAATCCTTTAATTCGTCGGGAAGCTTTTGCAGAAGTTGGAGAATTTGATCCATCCCTATTAGGAGGACAAGATCGAGATTTATATATTCGTTTAGCTGCTCGTTATTATTTTGTAGCTGTTCCTCTGGTTCAGGTATTTTATCGGATGTCTCCCTATTCTATTTCATCTCAAATACTTAGACAAGAAAAACAATGTGTAGCGGTGATTGAAAAAGCCTTTTTGCAAGCTCCTTCGTCATTACAACATTTAAAAAAACAAAGTTTAGCTAAAATTTATAAATATTTTATTGATCGAGCTTTAGAAGGATATCCATCTCCAGAAAAAGGTCGTGCTACTATCGGTTTTTTATTCAATTATATTCGATATGATTCCTCCGCCTTACAACAATGGCGATTTTGCCTGATAATTTTTGTAAAAAGTTTAATTATTGTTTTATTTCCACCTGCTATTTCCTCAAGAATATTATCCACTTTAAAAGAAATCTTTTAATTCGATTGTTTTAATTTAAGAAAATCAAGATTTTTTGAAGATAGCTTTTTGTAAGAAATAAAAAGGACTGATAGCACTGGCTCTAAAAAATTTTAATTCACAAGCAGCAACAATATCAAAATTTATATCTTTTTGATGCTGAATTTGATATTGAATAGCTCGTTTAATCCCGCCTAACATCACCTTAAAAAATACTAGGGGTTTTTTCCAAGTCGGCGTAATTAACATTCTAAATTCACAGGATTTTAAACCATATAAAGAAGCTAGGGATAACAAATATTTTTTATCTAGGCGCTCACTGGGAATATAATGATCAAGGTGCATCTTGGGGTTATACCAAATTTCCCAACCTCCCCGATATAAATTCAAGGAAATTTCATAATCATTGCCTCCTCGCCCTGTATTGACTAATTTAGAAGGAACGTGATCTAACCAAGCTTTTTTCCCCACGACTAAACCAGCACCGGATGGTAATTGTAACTGTTCAGGACAAAATAAAAAAGGCTGATCACCACTTTCTCGAATTGCTAACAGTAAATGTTCAACTCGTTTAAAATTTTGAGGAGGCTCCACTTGATAATTTGCATGAATTTGTCCCCCATAACTCCCTGCTTTAGGATGTTCTTGACCAAATAAGTAAGCTTGTAATACCCAATTTTCATCAGGAAAATTATCATCATCGAGAAAACCAATCAATTCTCCTTGACTTTCTTCTACTCCTCTTTGTCTAGCAAAGGCAATACCCTGTTGTTTCTCAAAAATATACCGAAGTGTAAACAATTCATCCCATGATGTGATAATCTCCTGAATAATATTAGCGGTTTGATCATGGCTATTATTATCCACAACAATAATTTCCCAAGTGATATTTTCTGTTCCCTTTTGCGATCGCAATTTTTCTAAAACATCAGGAACACGAATAGCGCCATTATAGGTAGGAATAACAACGGTAAAATCGATCATAGTTCGTAAGTCTTCTTTAGAATGAGTTGATCCTATTTTATAACTAGAAAAATTAATAAGTTTCGGTTAATCTCGTTGTTTCCACTGCCATAAATAAAAAGGACTGATCACACTACTTCTTAAAAACTCCATTTCACAAGCTGCGACCACATCAGTTTTTAATGCTTTTCGATGTTTCAGATAGTAAGCGATCGCTTTTCTAATATCATTCACTAACCCCAAGGGACATAATAAGGGCCGTTGCCAAGGTTTTAACCGTAACATCCGAATATAATGTCGTGCTAACCCCGTATTACGACTTATATTAATCAAATAATTTCGTTCTAAACGATAAGCCGGAATTTGATGATAGGTTTTTAACATTGGACTATACCAAATTTCCCATCCTTTTTTTTGAATATATAGTATCGCTTCAATATCTTCACTCGCTAACCGATTATCTCCCAAAGGGCCAGTTAAAAATGTTTCTTCGGGAACACTTTCACACCAAGCTTGTTTACGAACAACTAATGCCAATCCCGGCGGTAATACTTTCTTTTTAGGATCATAGAAATAAGGTTTATCTCCACGTTGAGTTATCCCTAAAAAGCCTGCTATTCGCTCAAAATTTTGCGGAGGTTCGATTTCATAACTCCCATCAACTTGACTAGCATAAACTCCCGCTTGTGGATATTCTTGAGCAAATTGATAAGCTTTTTCTACCCAATCCAAGGCAGGTAAATTATCATCATCTAAAAAAGCAATTAGAGGAGCTTGAGATTCTTTTATTGCTCGTTTTCGGGCAAAAGCAACTCCCTGTTTTGTTTCTAAACAATATTTTAAAGGAACATTTATCTGCCTTTCTTTTTGATGATTTTTAATCAATTCTGCTGTATTATCGGTGCTATTATTATCAACAATTAGAATTTCCCAGTTGATGTGTTCTGTTCCTATTTGCGATCGCAATTTCTCTAACACCCCAGGTAAGCGGGTCGCCCCATTATAGGTAGGAATAGCAACAGTGATATCAACCATAGAATTGATCTCGATTAAGGTTGTTGCTTTTGAGTATAACCTATATTTTAGGCTGAGTTTGTTCCTCACCCATTACTTCACCCACCAATGGAATCCCATTTTCACAACTACTCTATTAAGCTAGGGTAGCAATTAGACGTAATTAAAACAAATTTATTTTCTATATTATCCCAACGAATTGTATTCACTTGTTTGAGTCCTTGTTTCGCTTCAATTTGAAACTCAATCTTAAATTCCTCTAGGGTTTCGGAAGAACATAAAAATCCAATGATTTCTTCCTCTAACAAATTAAACCGAAAATAAATAGGAATAGATAATGTATTTTGAAACCGTAGATCTTTATATCCATAAACCACTGTTGCATCTGAACCTAAAGGTGCAAATCGGCTTTCTTCGGTATAAATATCTTGGGAATGGGGGTGTCTTTCTAAGGGGATCAAACCTGCTTTTAAGATTAAATAATAAATCAATCCAGAAAGTTGACACAAACCCCCACCAATATTAGATTGAAGTTCATTATTAACAATTGCTCGTCCCTCTCGATAGCCATTTTTAGTATGAGGTTCTCCGACTAAATACCAAAAAGAAAATATTTCTCCTGGTTGAATTAAACGATTTTCAATTTGAGCGATCGCTGTAGCTAAATTATGTTTTTTATTTTCAAAATGGCTCGTTTTTTTTACGGCTTGACTAATTTTAATTTGTTCTTTAAAATCTTGCTGTTCTTCAATTGTCAAAATTTGTCGTTGAACAAACTTACTTTTTTGTCCTGATAACTGATCTATAATTTCTCTTTCTATAGATTTTAAATATCGTCTAAAATCCGAAGAAAATAATATTTTTAAATTAAAATTCGATGAAACTAATCGCAACGTTCTTTTCATATTCTTATTGACTTGATCATTTTAATTCATCAAGAGTTTTTATAGGCTATTTAACAGCTTTTTCTTGATGGCTTAATAGGGTAGTATGAGGTGATAATAACTTTCCCTATCCTAATTTATTCAGGTATAATTAATGGTTTTTAGCACAACTGAGGGCAGTTTGTGGAAGTTTATCAATTAATAAAGCTCATACTTTAATAACGTGCAGGGTAAGGAACCATTATAAACCGCAATTCTCCGAGAAGTTCTTAACCCGACTTGTTTTCCTAATGTTTTGTTTCCGGTCAAGATATAAGCTGTCCAACCTTTAAAGCGTTGCTTAAACGTATCCCCTAACTGTTTATATAAACCAGCTAATTCCTCCACCTCTCCCAAACGTTCACCATAGGGAGGGTTACAAATAATAACACCGTGATCCGCCGGAGGTTCTATTTGAGATAATTCCAGTTGTTGTAAACGAATTTGGTCTGCAACGCCACAACGTTGAGCATTCTCAAAGGCTTGATTCAGAATATCCCCATCTTGATCTGAACCCAGAATTGGGGCGGGTAAGGTGGTTAATTGTGCCTCTAATGCTTCATGTTTTAAAGATTCCCATAATTTAGCATCAAAATCTTTCCATTTCATAAACCCAAAGGTTTCTCGGAATAACCCGGGTGCAATATTTAAAGCTTTTAAACTCGCTTCTATGGGTAAAGTTCCTGACCCACATAATGGGTCTAAAAACGGTAAATCAGGATGCCATTCTGCCATTTCTAATAACGCAGATGCTAAACTTTCTTTTAAAGGGGCAAGTCCAACGGCGGGACGATATCCCCGGCGGTGTAAACTGGTTCCAGAACTATCTAAACTTAAAATTCCGTGATTTTCATGGAGATGAAGATTAATCCATAAATCAGGATTATTAAGATTAATATCAGAACGTTCCCCAAATTCTGAACGCTGTTGATCAATAATGGCGTTTTTAACCTGAAGAGCGGTAAAGTGGGTATGGTTTAAGACTTCATTTTTGCCTGTACAATTAACGGCAAAAGTATTCAGAGGGGATAAATACTCAGTCCAATTAATATTTTGAACTTCCTGATACAATTGTTGGGCATTGGCACAGGAAAATTCAGCAATCGGGACTAAAACCCGAAATAGGGTTCTTCCCCAAAGATTCACTCGATAAAGAAGCTTGCGAGAACCCGTGAAATGAACTCCTGTAAATTCAGGACGAACATTTTCAGCCCCTAAACGTTCTAACTCTTGAGCAGCAATAACTTCTAAACCCTTGGCAACCGTTGCAAAATACTGGGTCATTCAGGAGACAATTTTGGCTTTTACTGTGTAACAATCCCAGAATCAAATTAAGCTTGATCCAGGTTGCTTGCTAATATTTTAGGGTTTTGACTTTATAGCCAAATTCCCATATATCCCCAGCCGCTAAACCAGGGAGAAATAACTGTCTTGACACTCCCTAGCCTGAAGGCGTAGGGATTCGTGGTTCAACGAAACCACTTAATCAAAGTACCTTGCAGTGCTTTAATTAGAGGTGGGATTCTCCCCAAGCGTAAATTCGGGTATGCCCTACCCTATTCGCAGTTACGCGAGTTCTTTTTTCTTACTTGAAACTAATCGTTCCAAAAACTGTTCGTTGAGCTTCCCATGAATCTTTTACCCACTGCTGGGAAAAACTAGAACTGTGCAGTAGAACCGCCTAGATTCAATTGTCAAGGTGAGCGTGTTTTGCCGTTAAGCAACTAGGTTTTTAGACAGGTTTTTTACCTTTCCTGCTATGGGAAATAGTAGCACGATCAGATGTCAATAGACAACCCACCAATATAAAGCCTAACTAGAAGTTAGGGGTTTTAAACCCATTCTCTTGATAAACCGAAAGCAATTCTTCAAAATTAAAATTTTTTGAAGAACGTATGTTTCCTTCTGATCAGAAAGGACACCGGCGACTGGCCGTGTTTCGTCTCGGTGTCCTTAGCTGGTTCGCTCCTCACACGCTTGTTACTCTACCCAAACCGAGTTCCCTTTGTCAACACCTAAAGTATTTTTTTTCCTGATGAAAAGTTTTTTGCTTACGCCAGCTTGATTTCGGGCGGATGAGTCTTGTTCCCCAACCCCTTAACTCAACGGTTTGTAAATTAACTGTATAAAATTCCACAAAAACTTCTAGGATAAGTTGAGACAATCTTAAATTAAGTGAGTAATCGATAATTCAGTGATTGATATTCTCTGGCTGCTGGTCTGTTCGGGCTTAGTCTTTTTGATGCAGCCCGGATTTATGTGTTTAGAGTCGGGTTTAACCCGCTCCAAGAATAGTATCAATGTTGCAGTCAAAAATTTTGCCGACTTTGGGATTTCCGTAGCCCTGTTTTGGGCTTTTGGCTATGCCCTGATGTTTAGTAAGACACCCACAGGAGGAATTGACCCAGGATCTTTCTTTTTTGACACCACCTCTTCTCCAGGGGTAGCGGCTTTTTTTCTATTTGAAACCATGTTTTGCAGTACCGCCACAACTATCGTTTCAGGGGCATCGGCGGAACGCATGAAGTTTGGGTCTTATCTCTTGGTTGCTGCTTTAACTTCTGGAATTATTTACCCCATTTTTGGTCATTGGGTGTGGAATGGACTAGAAATCAATCAGGTAAGGGGATGGTTAGGAGAAAAGGGGTTTGTCGATTTTGCTGGGTCTACTGTTGTTCATAGTATCGGGGGATGGGTTTCTCTGGCGGTTGTGTTGGTTATTGGGCCACGAATCGGACGGTTTTCCCTCGATCAACCCCCCCAACAAATGCGGGGCTCAAACCTTCAGTTGTCCGTGTTGGGGACAATGTTGCTGTGGTTAGGATGGTTAGGATTTAACGGGGGAAGTTATCTACATTTAGATGTTCGCGTCGCTTCGATTATTGTCAATACCGTTCTAGCCGGGACATCGGGAATGTTAATCGGGGCTATGTTGGGTTGGCTACTGCATCGCCGACCCGAAGTAGAACTGATTATTAATGGTTCTTTGGCTGGTTTAGTAGCAATTACGGCATCTTCCCCCGTAGTTTCGACTCCCATAGCCCCCATCATTGGAGGAGTTGGCGCCGGAGTCATGGTGTTGGTTTCCCTAACCCTACAACGATGGCAGGTTGATGATGCGGTGGATGCGATTGCGGTTCATGCAGGCGGTGGGGTATGGGGAACTTTAGCGGTGGGTCTGTTTGGTAATCTAAGTTTACTCAATACGGACTTATCTCGCGGTCAACAAATACTGGTTCAAGCTTTAGGTGTTGGGGTGTCTTTCCTCTGGGGATTTGGCTTAACCTGGCTAATTTTATACACCATCAATCGTTACTTTCCCCTGCGAGTCTCCATTGAAGCAGAAACAACCGGATTAAATATTTCTGAACATGGAGCCAAAACCGAAATTTATGACCTATTTGAAGTTATGGAATATCAAGCTCGTACCCAAGACTTTAGGCGACGGGTTCCCGAAAATCAATTCACAGAAGTTGGTCAAATAGGCTTTCGATATAACCAAGTGATGCAAGCTTTGGAAGATGCCTTAACCCAAACCGAAGCCATCATTCACAATGCAACGGATGCCATGATTACCTTTTCCAACCCAACGGGAAAGATTTTAACAGCCAACCCCAGTGCAGAAGAAATATTTGGATATCCGGCCACAGAATTAATGGGAATGTCAATATTATATCTGTTTGATTGGCCGACTTCCGAAATCACCGAACAGCAAACCTTATTAGAAAAATGGTTATCACAAAGCCGTCAAGCCGTTATCGGTCGTCGAGCCAATGGAACTTGTTTTCCCCTAGAAGCCACAATTAATCAGGCAAAATTTAGCCATCAATCTTTCTTTATGGGAACTTTTCGGGATTTATCTGCCCATAAACAAGCTGAAGAAGCCTTACAACAAGCTGAAGAACGATTAAAAACTTCTCTGGAGTTAAAACGAAAAAATGATCAACTTAAAAATACCCTGAGAGAACTCAAAAAAACTCAAGCTCAATTAATTCAAGGTGAAAAAATGTCGAGTTTAGGTCAACTGGTTGCCGGAATTGCCCATGAAATTAATAATCCCGTTAATTTTGTCTATGGTAATTTAATTCATGCTGCTAACTACACCCGTGATGTTCTGAATTTACTGGAAACTTACCAACAAGAATACGCCCATCCTAGTCCTAAAATTCAGCAAGAAATTGAGTCGATTGAGTTGGAGTTTCTCAAGGAAGATTTTCCTAAAATTGTGGAGTCAATGCAGGTCGGAGCCGACCGGATTCGGGATATTGTGCGGTCATTGCGAACCTTTTCCCGTCATGATGAGGCGGAACTCAAACCCGTTAATATTCATGATGGATTAGACAGTACCTTAATGATATTGAAAAGTAAACTCAAACCTCAAGGCAAATTAACGGGAATTGAAGTCATCAAAGACTATGGAAATATTCCTTTAATTGAATGTTATCCAGGGCCCTTAAATCAGGTGTTTATGAATCTGATTAATAATGCTATTGATGCTCTGCACGATTCAATGATCCAAGATAAGTTTTCTTTACTATCCTGCGATAAATCCCTAATTCAGCCTCAAATTGTAATTCGTACCCTATCAACACACCATCAACGAATTTTGATAGAGGTTTCTGATAATGGTTTGGGGATTCCTAAAGAGATTCGGTCTAAGCTATTTGATCCTTTTTTTACGACTAAACCTGTCGGGAAGGGCACGGGTTTGGGTTTGTCCATTAGCTATCAAATTATTGTCGAACGCCATAAAGGTCAAATTTGGTGCGAGTCCCAATTAGGGGAATATACTAGGTTTCTGATAGAAATTCCGGTGAAACAGGGGGAGGGGATGAGAGGACAAGGGGATGAGGAAGCAACTGTCAAGACTTCCTCTGTAAAAAAAATGTGATGTTTCACCGCCAAGAATCGAGTTAAATTAGATACAGAGGTGCGTCCATGTTTCTGTTTGAGAACTGGGTAGAGACGCGCCATGGCACGTCTGTACATGGCACGTCTGTACATGGCACGTCTGTACATGGCACGTCTGTACATGGCACGTCTGTACATGGCACGTCTGTACTAGACAGGCTAATTCGATTCCTGACCCCGCGAGAAGAACCTGCTTTTACGGCAATAGACGCACCGCAAGAAGCTTAAGTCTTGCTTGTTGAGGTGAACTATTAGCAGCAACAGCCGCGACCCTCAATCAACGTTGCTCTGCTACAGTCTACTTCAATGATTCCCTATAAATTAAGTGTTGATTTTCTTGAATCTTACCTTGTTGATTAAAAAGGAGTATGCAGCAGATGGTGTTAACCACCGCAACCCAACATCCTATCGAGAATTATTCTAAACTTAAAAAAACTCATCCGAAAGCCCATAATCATTATCGGTTTCAAGACTTCTTCAGCTTTGACTCATCAACAGGTACAGTCACAGACTGGAATGAAATGCGAAACATCTTTACCAGTGAAGACTTTATTATTGGTTTAGTGGAGGGATTAGAAGAAGAAGTTGGCAATGCCTCATCCGTAATTATGTACACTATTGGAAAAGAATGGGGGGTTAAGGATGCAGAGTTTTTCCAACACTGGTATGAAGCCGAGTTTGGTCAAAGTATTCGCCAGTCTAACCTCATGTTTTTATTAGAAACTTGGTGGTGGCCCTTCACCTCCCAAGGCTGGGGACGTTGGGAAGTCGATATGAGCGATCGCAAACACGGCTGTATTTTCATTAACTTATTTGACTCCGCCGTTGCTCGTAGTTTAGGAGACATAGGAAAACCAGTTTGTCATATTTATGCTGGATTATTTGCCGGATTTTTTAGCAAATTAGTCAAAAAAAGTCTCAGTTGTATTGAACTGCAATGTTATTCCATGGGAGAAACTTATTGTAAATTTCTCTTAGGAAACCCTGATCGCATTGATGCCGCAGGTTTCTGGTTAAACGAAGGCGCAACAGCCAGAGACATTCAACGGAAACTACAAGATGGAGTTGTCCTACGATGAAAAATCAAAACACCTGGATGAGTGAGTCGGTTCAGGACTTTTTCAGTAACCTCAACTGGCTAGGTACACCCTCACGGGTACTACAAAACAGTCATTCTCCGACTTCATCCCAGATGAATTTAACTTTATCGGTCAGCGATTTTTTTCAAGGAATTGATTGGGAAGGCGTTCCTCAAGTGGGGGTTATGCCTATCTCCTCTTCTTCCTCTACTCCCGTTTCCTTGAATGATCCTGATGTCACCATTGAGGATTTAATGGGATTATTTTAAACACAAAAGCCGTCCACCCTGGCAAATAGGGGAGCATCAACAATGGCTTTTATTTCCTCTTCGTAAAATTTTCCATCAAATTCATGAACTTGATCAAATCTGTATGCAAGCCGAATTAAATGAGTTATTAGTTCAAGCGGAAAATCGCTATCTTCAAACAGAAGAATTAGTGGGTTTTAAAAGTTATGCAGAAACTTTAGCCCAGCGATTAAAAATTTATGAGTTCCTTCGGGATCGAGAAATAGCTATTTTCCAACCGATTGCGGATCAAATTTCTAGCCAATTTCCTCACGAAAAGGAAGAACGATTAGAAGAAATTTTACAGCAATGGATTCTGATTCTTCGTCATAGTGCAATGGCAATGTTATTAAATGATTCCGAATATCTTCAGCAACGAGTTATTGAGTGGTTATCGGGTTTAGTAAAAGCTCATAATACCCAATCAATTGATACTCAAATTTATCAATTGCTCACGGCTCGTTTAAACGAATTAATTTCTCCAAAAGCCACCGTTTTCCTGCAACCTTTCTTAGAACAAATCAAAACGAACTTACTAGAAGGAGGAACCGAGAAATCGTAAACCCTGGGAAACTAACGGTTTTTTCTTTGCATTTATTCCTCTGTTTGTCAACGGTTAACGGTTAATTGTCAACTGTCTATACAGCCTGTTTTATTATGATTGAAATCACCAACTTACTGAGTAAGCCCCAACTTCCAGGTAACTATTTCGCCTACAATGCTTATATTAAAGGAGACTTAGAACTAGGTTTACTAGAAAATCGTCTCGGTTCCCGTCTATTGGGGCTTCCCTTAACCCTACTTCAGGCAATCTATACTGGGTTAGAACAAGAAACAGGTCAAGCTACCCCCTTAGTTTTATTCAACTGTGGTCGTTGGTGGGGAAAAAACTTTTATGTTCGCTTTTGTGAAGAAACCAGCGAATATTATGGTAAAGCTGTGGCCCAGATGGAAATGATTGAATTCATTCAGTGTTTACAACAATGTTGGAAAACTCATGGATGGGGAACTTTTGATTTAGATGCACGCTATACTAACACGGGATTTCTAATCCTGATGACTAAAAATTCACCTTTTGCCAGCGCGGCTTCCCATGTGCCCCAGCACCCCGCTTGTTTTTTAGAAGCTGGAGTTTTTAGTTCCTTTTTTAGTCGATTAACCGGACGGGATCTCCATTGTGTTCAAACCACCTGTGAATCAATGGGAGCAGATTGTAATTACTTTATTCTCGGTTTAAGTAATCGTTTACAAGCCGTAGAAGCTTGGGTTGATGAAGGAAAAGATCATGAAACGATTCTGAAACAACTCTGTGAAACATCATGAGGAAGGAATAACCCGTTGATAGGCGAATTATTTTAGGTTAAACCCATGGATGCTATTGAACTGCTGAGTCGATATGCAGATGGAGAACGGGATTTTAAAGGTGCCAATCTGCGAGGGATTATTTTGAGCAGCAATTCTTATCGGCCTAATGCGGTACCGACTCTGGGTTTAACTAATATTCGAGAACCCCAAAATCGACCTCATCTAATTGGTGCAGATTTAAGCAATGCTGACTTAAGCGAAGCCCATCTCTGTTTGGTGAATCTGAGTAAAGCGAATTTGACCGGAGCTAATTTAGCAGGAGCAAATCTGAGTGGAGCGAGTCTGAGTGGCACAATCTTAACGGGGACGAACCTGAGTCGGGTTAACCTCGAAGGTGCTCACCTGAATTGGGCAAATTTGCAAGAGGCCGACCTCAACCATTGTAATCTCAAAAGTGCAGATTTTAGTTCTGCAATTCTGATAGAAGCGGTTTTGACTCAAGCCTGTTTGATCAAAGCTTATTTAATTAAAGCTAATCTCCGTCAAGCCATCTTAAAAAACACGGATTTAACCCAAGCGAATTTGAAAGATGTAGACTTATCAGGAGCGGATTTGTGTCAAGCTACTATTGTCCGAGCGAACTTAAGTGGCGCGAATTTAACGGGGGCTGATTTAACGAAAGCTCAAATGTTAAAAACCAATTTAAGACACGCTGATTTAACAGACGCTTTTTTGAATTCTGCTACTTTATTAGAAGCGGATCTCAATGAAGCTAATTTGAGCCGAGCTAACCTGAGTAAAGCAAATTTGAGCAAAACCTATCTGCGGAATGTGTGTTTAAATGGGGCTCATTTAAGCGGTATTAATTTAAGTGGTGCAGATTTAGGTGGAATTGATTTAAGGCAGAAATTATTAACAGGAATTAATTTAGCAGGGGCTTATTTAAGCGAAGCTAATTTAGCAGGAGCCTTACTCA
This sequence comes from Planktothrix mougeotii LEGE 06226, assembly GCF_015207485.1. Lineage (NCBI taxonomy): Bacteria > Bacillati > Cyanobacteriota > Cyanophyceae > Oscillatoriales > Microcoleaceae > Planktothrix > Planktothrix mougeotii. Next base: position 6,380 of record NZ_JADEWU010000035.1, on the reverse strand, counting down.
TGGATGCTAATTTAAGCGCAAGTAATTTAAGCTCGGCGAACTTAATTCAAGCTTGTTTAATTAATGCTGACTTAAGAAATACTCATCTTACTAATGCCAATTTGACAGAGGCTAATTTAATGGGGGCTAATTTGAGTAAGGCTGATTTAAGAGGGGCAAATTTGAAAGGAGCAATTTTAGCAAATGCGGAAATTAAGGGGGCACAGCTACAGGGTGCTATCTTACCCAATGGAAAAGTTTACAAATGATTTAAAGTCTGAAAAATTCATGATGTTCTTTTTTTGCACAAAATAGCGAGATTAAGTTCAATCAGAGGAAAAAATACATTTTTTTCCTCTGGTGTCAAATAATCTTCCAAGACATCGGACATGGCTTGGTAAGTCAATTCAGTAATATCTTGGACTTTAAACGCTTGTAAAATCGTGGCGAACCAAATTAATAAGCGTTCCTGTAAATAATCAGGATCATTTATTAATAAAATCATGGCCGAATATCGTAAAACTCGGATCGTATCTAAACGCCATTTTGAGGTAAAATTAATAGATCCTTTCATAAAAATTTGAGGATTAGTTTTGATGAGTTTATGGTGTATTTTTTGAAGAATTATAGGTTCATACTTTTGAAGTTTTTGATAGGCACTAATCCGGTATCGAAAAGTCTCCAAATAAGACTTTAAAAATTCTAATTCTTCGGGTGTTGCATAACGGCCATCAGCCTCAACACTCAAACGTTGTAACTCAGTTAGCATAAATACAAAAGTTCTTATTCCCTATTAACTGATCACTGATAACTGATCACTGATAACTGATCACTGATTAAGAGGCATCATCTTTAGCGTTACGAGTTCGAGCTAAATATTCGCCAACTTGCAAACGAGTATCTTTCAACTGATTCACAATAGATCGAGTAATCAATTTTCCCGTTTCCACCACAACTTGCCCCGTAATCGGATGCAGCAGTTCTTGTTCTGCTCGCCGTCCAATCAGTGATTCTACATCTTCGATGGCATCAATATACATCCCCGAAGGTAATTCAACAATAATTCCTTCCCCAATCACATGAGCTTGACAAGCTAAACGGGAATTGGGTTTGGCTGTTGTAATTACTTCCAAGGTTCTTTGTTCACGACGGCTGACCTTAGATAAACCCTCCATGCCATCTTTAATGAAAACATGGCAAGTTGCACACATTCCTCGTCCTCCGCATTCTTTCAGAACGTGCAGTTCCTTAGTCATTAATGCCGAAAGCAAATTAGAATTAGTCTTAACTGCCATTTCTTCGGCAATTGGTTCTAGTCGAAGTATTTTAGCCATTTCCAGTAAAAATTAAATTAGAGAACCCACTGAGCAGAAAGAATGTAGACTGCACAACTGAACCGCTCAATTCAGGATAACAGGAGCGTTAACTCCTTAAAATCGCAGCACAATACCGCGCATTTAGGCTTTAGAACGATGCAGTTCACCTTGAGGCTCTTTCACCCAAATTGCATATCCCTTTGGGGTTTTTGTAATTACCGTGCTGTCTCCTCCAGTTCCTAGTTTAGCCACAATTTCTAAGGTTTTATCAGCACCTTCTACCGCTTTAAAAAAGCTGTAGTATTCCTGATCAACACAAACCCCAGGAACCGGTTTTTCTAAATCCGGTACTTTGATTTGGCAGGTTCGATATTGGCTTTGAGATTGTATGATTTTAGTAGGGGCAGGCCCCTGCTGTAGTTTCGTAGATTCCGATTCAACGGGAGAAAACATAAGCACTCTTCATCGCTGGCTAACGGATTAATGGGTCAGTAATGCCTATATTTTAGGTATACTTTAATACTATCGGAAATACCGTTAATGAGGTGGTCTAAAATACACCATGCAGGCTTCTCGATACCGAATTTTGGGGTTAGTAGGACAAGGCCAGTTTGGTAAAGTTTACTGTGCCAGTGATCGTCGCACTGGACAACTGGTGGCTCTGAAGGAATTAAGTCATCAGCGCGCACCTACTCACCAATTCTTGCAGGAACTGTGGTTCATTATTAGTCTACAACATCCCCACATTGCTGCTTGTCTCGGTTTAGAACATATCCAAACCGGACGTTATTTGGTCATGGACTATTGCGAGGGGGGAACTCTGCGCCATCTTCTTGAACAACAGGATTCTCTGCGACTACAAGAAGCGTTAAACCTGATCATTGGTGTTTTAGACGGTTTACACTACGCTCATCAACGGGGTATTATTCATTGTGACATTAAACCTGAAAATATCCTACTGACTCTACAATCCCAAGGATGGTCTTCAAAATTATCAGACTTTGGAATTGCCCGTCGTCTGCCCCTCGTAGGCAAATTATCTATTGCCCAAAAAGCCTCCACCTTTACCGGAGGATCTCCAGCTTATATGGCCCCAGAACGATTTTATGGCCTTTATTCAGCCCGATCCGATATTTATGCGGTTGGAATTGTCTTATTTGAACTGTTAGTTGGCGATCGTCCCTTTCATGGTTTACCCGGTGAGTTAATGTGGGCGCAGTTAAATCAACGGTTGCAGATCCCTAACGAGATTCCTGAAGCGTTACAAGCTATCATTCAAAAAGCTTTAGAAAAGCTCCCGGCTCGTCGCTACAACACCGCAGAACAAATGGCAGAAGCCTTACGCGAAGTCATTGTTCATCCCCAAATCCAAAGCCTTGCTGATTTTATTGTTCCTTGGAAAAACTCTGATTTACCGACTAAAAATCCTACCCAATTAGCAGGAGTCTATACCTCTGTTTCTCCTCTGATCTTACATCACTCTATCTCTTTGCCCTCGGTTCATCAATCTAAATTCCCCTTCAATTGTATTGCCAATTTTCCTTATCTTTATACAGGATTTGGTCAGGCTTTAGAAATTTGGTCTATCCCCCAAGATTTATCTCCATCGGTTCAGCAAGTTGCTATTTCTTCTCAAGAAAAAATTCAATTTCCTGAACCTATTTTGGGGATGCTTCCCCTGGGAAATGGCTGCTGTGTTTTAACTCCAAATCGAATTTATCACTGCGCTCCTTTTCAAAAAAAATCTCAATCTTTGTTAAATCTAAGTTCGATTCAATCCTTACAATCTAATCATCAGCAATCTCCTATCTCTCCTGACTTTTCCGGGGAAAATGAAGATTCAACCTCTGTCATAAAAACCTTTTCTCCCGATTTATTATATAAAATTGCGATAGAACCCAATAGTCGCTATATGGCTTTAGCATTTTCAGGACAATTACGATTTTATTCTTTAACCCAAAAATTAGACTATCTTGTTCTCAAACCCCTGAAAAAATTATCCCTAGCCGTATCTCAAGTTCCCGAAATTGTCTTCTTAGATAACAGACATTTACTTTGTGTTTGGTTAAACTTTAAACAACAAAACTTTAATATGTTCAGGGTCTATACTCGCCGAGGAATGCCCATTGGAAATCTTAAATTATCTATTCCTTTAAAGCAACTTCTACCTACTCCTCAACCCTATACTTTATTAGGGCTTGGACTTGATGATCAACCTTACCTTGTTCTCTTACGTTTAAAACCCCTGAGTGTCATTCGCATTCCTTTAAGTTCTCCCCCAACTGTTGCTTGCGCTACCTCTTGGGGATATGTTATAGCAGATCAAGAAGGAAAATACACCTTTTTTGATTTGGAAGGGAATTTAATCAGTTATGATTTTGGCCCTGTTAATCCTAAATCTCTAGCTTTCTGGGGAAAAACGGGATTAGCCATTGTTACTTATACCGAACAACAAGGTTATCTACATTTTGTAAAATCTGTTAATTTTGAAAGAGACTTATGAATAACAACCCTTTGATTCCGTCAATGAATTCCCCCGATCAAACTTTAATTAAATTTAAAGATCCTGTCTGTTTTAATTTAGTTCCTCCCTCTCCTGAAATTTCCGCCCCTGTTATCCAGGCTATGCAAGAATTAGTTCAAATTATAGCTCATTTGCGATCGCCGAACGGGTCATGGCCTATTGATTTACCCCAAACCCCTGAAAACTTAATTCCTTATGTTACAGAAGAAGTTTCTGAAGTTTTAGCGGCTTATCAAACTCACCCAATCTCTGCTTCTAATATTCAATCCGACTTTTTTCCTAAAAAAGACAGCAATATTCAAACTCCTGTTATTTTATTCTTTAATACTTTAATTTCTCAGTTATTATGGAATTTTGCACAAACCTCTTATCAATTTATGCGACTTTTGACGGGAATTAATGCAGAAATTTTATTACCCCATCAAGATTGGACTCCCGGAAAATTAAGATTAGTTGCTAGTCTCATCATTAAAACTGAAAATCTCCAAAGTTCTATTGATTTAGCAACCAGTGATTCCCCACCTCCCCTAATTACTTCAGAAGCTTATCTTCAATCTAATGATTGTTCTTTTTGCCAAAATCCTTTGGAAGTTCAATTTTTTTTACGACAAATCACGCATCACTTTCAAGATAATTTTCAAGGGTTTAATCTCTTGAATCATCCTATACAAGCTGAATTTTTATCCCCTAACAGTCAATGGGAACCCATTGAAATGAGTATAGAAATAGGATTTCAATTTATTCCTGATCCTAAAACATCCGAAGTGAGTCCCTTTGATTATTTTTTAGAAAATGACTCTATAGATGAAGAATTGTTTCAAAATACCCCCATTCAAGATGTTGAATATTCTATTTTAGCTTCTATTCCCCACTCTTCCTTACTCAAAACTCACGTTCGACTGACTGATCCGAATATTATTCAACCTTATATTCAAACCCAAATTAAATATTATGGATTACACGGACTACAACGAAAAAAACAGTTACAACTTACCGATTCTGTTAACTCTTCCTCGGAATTATCCTTAACTCTTGGCTCCCAAACAGAAGAATTTGAATTAATCGAGTTAATTCAAATTGCTGATGAATTAGTTGATATAATTTACAGTCCTAAATCGCCATCTAGTTTAATTCGTCTTCAACCCGAAATCCCCTTAATCGATTTATCGCTAAGATTATTATGGCAAATCGTTAAAAGCAGTTATAATGTTATGCAATTAATGAGCGGGATTCAAGCCAAAGTCCTCCAACCTGGATTTTTATGGCAAACAGGGACATTAAGATTATTAATGGTTTTAAGTGCAGAGTTTTTAAGCGATTCCTGGGAATTGGATATTGCCACTAGCCAACCTCTTAAATTTGATTTAAAACCCATTATTCCTGAATCTATTATTCAATCTGATTGGAGTGAATGGTGTCGATCTCCTCAATCCCTAGTTGTTTTAAAATTACAAGTCATTAATTTATTAGAAACTCTTCCTGAACTCCAAAGCTGGATGAAAGGAGTTAAAATAGATTGGGGTAATCCTAATGAGGATTTAGAATTATCCACCAATTGGCAACCTGGATTAGCTCAACTCAGCCTTGATTTTGAGTGGATTCCTGCACAGCCCAGTTCCCCAGAATAAATACCCTGATCTTTGGATTCTATATATTCACTTGTAGATATTAACCAATGTATATTTACGCTTTTTTGAAAACACCCACATCACCCCTCAAGCTTCCTCAAGGGATTAAGGGTTCTTTAGAAATTATTAGTGATCAAGGATTATCTGCTCTTGTAGAACCCAATTTACAAGCCGAAGATCTCCCTGATACAGATGAACAATTAATGCAAGCCGTTGTCACTCATGATCAAATCACCTGTACCATTTTTCACCAAACTTCTCTGTTACCCGTCCGTTTTGGCACCTGTTTCCGTTCAAAAACAGCCCTGTTGGAGCATTTAGTTTTATATCAACAAAACTATTTCAACAAATTAGACCAACTCGAAGGAAAAGCAGAGTATTGTTTACAAGGAGTTCCCCTCGACCCGCCAGCAAACACACTCACTCAAACTAATCCTACGGACTTAACTCCTTTGCGCGGTCGAGATTACTTTTTAGCTAAAAAACAATTACATCACCATCAATTACAACAACAGCAACAGCAAACTCAACAATGGCAACAGTTACTTGAGGTATTGTGTCAAACCTATCCAGAAACCTATTTAGCCGATAGCCAACCCAATAGAGAACGAATCTATATATTGATGCAGCAGAGCAACGAATCCAAACTGCAAGAGCAACTAAAGCAATGGCAAAGCCAATATACTCATTGGCAACTCAGTCTGGGGAACGCTGTACCCCCTTATCATTTTTTGTAATAACCAGCTTGCATGGCCATTACAAGCAGATTCTTTCCAATCGTTCCATCTCCAGAAAGACAAGAGAAGCTACAACCCTTGCCAGACAAGGATTTCCCCTGGATCAAAAAAAAGTTAAGAAAAGGGGTTGACAAAGCCGAAGAGATTAGATACATTGGTAAATGCGCTTGAGAGACGAAAGAACCGAAAGCGCACC
>NZ_JADEWU010000155.1:0-2096 GCF_015207485.1 Planktothrix mougeotii LEGE 06226 | reverse complement strand
TTGCGCTAACAACACTGTCTTACCCCTCGTAAAACTGTTTAATTGTTAACAATAGAGCCACAAACTAGCGTCGCATTCGTGGGTATTATGATCCAGAAAACGTAGCCGTTAGGCTATAGCTGGTCAGTTATCTAAAGTTAGAGGCATGTTGGCTTAGCCTGCGCGGAGCGCATAGCCCCGTCTCTTCAGAGCGGGGTGCTGACATTGGCAAAATCTAACAATCAACAGCTACGCCCTAAGCTTATTTTAAAGGGGAAATCTCAGATTTTGGATGGGGATATAGGGCGATTAAGGATTAAGATTTCCCCCCACCATCCAAAAATCCCGGCTTTCAAAACCTCTCGTGCAGTTGGGTATTCATTGATAACGGGTAAATTTGCTGTTTTGTACTGAACGACCCTCTACCCTCTGCCCCTGTACTCTGAGTTCTGAATCCTCTAGGACAGTTGAAAAATAAACGAAACTAAATCTCCTTTTCCTAAAGAAATGCGATCGCCGGGTCTTAACCGATGTCGATTTCCTTTGGGAAGAGAAATATTATTAATATAAGTGCCGTTGGAACTGCCCACATCTTCAATATAGTACGCATCGCCCTCCATCCGAATATCAGCATGGGTGCGAGAAACAATTTCTGAGTTGGGAAATCCCGAAACATCCACATCCGGGGGCACTAAATCATTGGGTTTTCCTAAATGAATCACCGAGACATTTTGAGGTAATTCTACAGGGGCATTGGTTTGAACATGAATCAACTTCGCCGCCTGTCGCTGTAACTGAGTCGCAGCCGCCTGAAAACCTTGAGCTATATTGGCTGGGGGTTCTGCCACCGTCACCACGGGAACCACGTCGGGAGGAGTTGTTACCGTCGCCACCGGAACATCAGGAGATTTTTCTAAATTTAGCCCGGAACTGATCACAGGTTGAGGCTGAGGTTCAGCCATCGGTTCATCGGGAGGGGAAACGACAGTCGGAATCAAGCCTTCGTTTTCACCGGAATTTGTTGGGGTAGATGCAGGTTGTAAATTCGACCCACATTGACCACAAAAAGCCGCATCCGTTTGTACCGTCGCCCCACAATGGGGACAACTCGTCATCGAAGGCAAGGGCGTATAACAAGCTTCACATTGGGTCGCGCCTTCTGGATTTTGATAATTACAATTAGGGCAAACAATCATAGGATTCTGATGGAAAAATTTGAGTTAGATTAAAGGTTCAGATGCTTAATTTTGGCAAATTTTAAGTTAAATTGGCTCCTGCTGCGGCATCTAATAACCACCATAATTCCCCAACGGGTTGAATCAGTCGGCTGGGATAAGCGATCGCATCGGCTTCCGAGGCAAACACCTGGGCTAAAGGTTCCTGTTTATTCGCCCCCGTAACCAAAAACATCACACAGCGAGCGTGATTAATTAGGGGTACAGTAAAGGTAATCCGAGGTTGACCGTCTTTATTGCCAACGGTAATTAAGCGATCCTGAACGGTTAAGGCTTCGGTGTGGGGAAATAACGATGCTGTGTGAGCATCATCCCCCATCCCCAATAAAACCACATCAAAAGCAGGAAATTCTCCGGCATTGAGATGAAAAAACTGCGCTAATTCCTGATTGTAGGTTTCGGCGTCAACCTTGGGGTCGTTGGCTGCCGTTGGCATCGGATGCAGATGAGTGGCGGGAAAATTGACTTGATCTAGCCAAGCCTGTCGCGCCATCCGTTGGTTACTGTCGGGATGATCAGACCGAACATAACGTTCATCTCCCCAAAAAACATGAATTTTATTCCAAGGTAACGCTTGTTGAGCTAACGCTTCATATAAGGGTTTAGGGGTGCTCCCTCCTGCTAAAGCGATTGTAAATTGATCCCGACTTTGAAGCGCGTCTTTAATTTTAACCAGAAGAATATCTAAAGCTCGCTGAGTGATTTCTTCTTTAGTCGCTAGAATTTCTATAAATTTTTCCATTAGGGTAGCCTCAAAGGTTAATTTAGGCATCAAAGCAACAGGCTACAATAATGATAAGAGGTTTTGTCCGTTCGCGGTTGAGATTTAGCCCCCAGCAGTTAAGCTTAATGTTGAAAGTTAACAGTTGACTTCCCCCTAAT